>CAXCBH010000027.1:0-12314 GCA_963980675.1 uncultured bacterium
AAAAGGCACCCCCGCCAGTACAGAACAAAGGGGACTGGATCCCTCGGGATATCAACTACCTGGTTCAGGACATGGAAGCCATCATCGAAGCGGACAAACCGGGCGCTCAGGTTATGTATATAGTCCTATTAGCCCTGGCAGCCATGGGCATCTTTAATGCCCAGGTATTGTCTATCTTTCGCCGTGGAAGAGAAATTGGCACACTTATGGCTATCGGGATGACACGTTCCCGGGTGGTGGGACTCTTCACCTTGGAAGGAGGCCTCAATGCGGTACTGTCCGCATTGGTAACATTGATTGTTTTTGGACCTATACTCTGGTATTTTGGTGTGTATGGGATCCCCCTGCCCATTGATTACTCGGAGATGGGTATGATTGTGGCCAAACGCCTAATACCAGTTTATACTATAGGGCTTGTTGTATCAACCACCATCCTAGTCTCTATCATAGTTCTTATTGTGAGCTATATTCCTTCCCGTCGTATTGCCAGGATGAAACCTACCAATGCTTTACGAGGTAAGGTGGTGGCATGATCAAATTTTTAACTAAAGGATTACTCCGGGACCGTTCCCGAAGCCTTTTCCCCGTTTTAGTCATTACCCTCACGGTTACTCTAGTTATTTTCACAATTGGCTTCATGCAAGGTATGTTGAATAATTTACTTCTTGATACTGCCGTCATATTGACAGGCCATGAGAAAGTTGTTACACGTGCCTATAGTGAAGAAAGCCAGCTTATGCCTAATGACCTGGCTTTAATGGATGTTGATCAATTGATTGAGAACTTGGAACAGGAGTACCCAGATTTTTTCTGGTCACCACGAATCACTTTTGCGGGGCTTTTGGATGTTCCAGACAAAAATGGTGAAACAAAAGCTCAAGGTCCAGTTATTGCCTTTGGTATTGATTTCCTTTCTAATGGATCTCGACAGGTAGAGATTTGGGAACTTGAAAGATCGCTTGTAAGCGGAAAGCTGCCTGAAAATAGTAATGATGCACTTATTAGTTCAAAAATGGCAGATCAATTAAATATAAGGATTGGAGAAAGCGTTACCTTCATTGGCTCAACAATGGATAATGCTTTTACAACCTATAATTTCAATATGTCAGGGACATTCAACTTAAGAAAAGGCCAAACAGATAAACAAATGATGCTTGTTGATTTGTCTGGTGCTCGTGCTGCATTAGATATGGATAATGCTGCTTCAGCGATCTTCGGCTTCACTCATTCACTATATTACGATGATGAAACGGCTGTTGCACTGCGTACTGAATATAATAAGATCAAAAGTGACAGCTTGGATATTTTCAGCCCCTTTATGCTCGCCCTACGGGATGGAAATCAGATGGGCACCATGGTAGACATAAGTGGCGCAATGATGGCAATTATGGGTGGAATTTTTCTAGTGATTGTCATGATCGTCCTTTGGAATATGGGCCTTATGAACGGCCTGCGTCGCTATGGCGAAATAGGTCTCCGACTGGCTATGGGTGAATCCAAGGGACAAGTGTACCGCTCTATGATCTCTGAAGCGGTGATTATAGGGTTAACAGGAACGGTGGTTGGTACTGGTATTGGGCTTTCTATAACCTATTACGTACAAGAGAATGGTATCGATTATACAAAAGGAATAGAAGCACTTTCAAATTCATCCATGGTTATGCCCAATATATTCTACGCCCAGGTTACACCTGATCTTTTTTATATTGGATTCATACCCGGTGTTTTGGCTACAGTGCTGGGAACCATGCTGGCGGGTATGGCCATATACAAGCGGGAAATGGCACAATTATTTAAGGAACTGGAAACATGATCAAAATTCTCATTTCTATTTTATCTTTTGCATTTCTTCTAGGTCAATCTAATGATATGTCTGTGCAGGATATTATTAGGGCCATGGATGAAAACCTGAATGCAAAAAGCCGGGTTTTAACCAGTAAAATGGTCGTCCATGGGCGGCGCACCAGCCGTACCATTGAATCCAAGAACTGGGTTATTGGTATTGATCTAGCCTTCACAGAATATATTTCTCCGCCCCGGGAAAAAGGGACTAAAATGCTGAAGCTGGGTGACAAACTCTGGACCTATTCGCCACAGACAGACCGGGTGATTCAGATCTCGGGCCATATGCTTAGGCAATCGGTTATGGGCTCAGATATGTCCTATAATGATATGATGGAAGATCGTCCACTCATTGAACTATACGAACCCACATTGGAGGGATCAGAAGAGATCCATGGACGAAGCCATTGGATCATGTTACTGGAAGCAAAAGTGAAAGGGTTGTCTTACCCCAAGCGTCGGGCATGGATTGATAAAGAATACTTATTACCCACGAAGGAAGAACTCTATGCCAAAAGTGGTAAACTCTTAAAAACATCCACCATGGATGGTATAAAAAAAGTGCAGGGGCGATGGTTCCCCTCCCGGTTTATTTATAAGGATGAACTAAAGCGAAACAGCAAGGGAACGGAGTGGATTATTGATGAAATTGCATTTGATATAGATATCCCAGAGTCCCGATTTTCTAAAGCATTACTTCGAAAATAATATTACTGTTTCTATATGCGGGGTGTGAGGAAACATATCTATCATTGCAGCGCTTTTGATCTCATATCCTTTTTCTGCCAGGACTTTTGCATCTCTGGCTTGGGTTGTTGGATTACAAGAAACATAAACAATTTTCTTCGCCTTGAATTTGTGTAAATAGTTGGTCATATCCGGGTGCATTCCTGCCCGTGGCGGATCGACAATGACTACATCAGGTTTTGGTATTCTTCTGGGTAATTGCCCCGATTTAAAGAATGTATCCAAATTCGCTTTTAGGAATATTGCATTAGTTATTTTATTGCGTTGAGCATTTTTTTCTGCATCTTCTAATGCGGACCGGATTATTTCAAAGCCATAAACTTCTTTCACCTGATTGGCTAAATAAAGTCCAATGGTTCCCGTGCCACAATACAAGTCAAAAACTATTTCTGACCCGGTTAGTCCCGATGCTTTTACTACTTCATCATAGAGATGTTTTCCTTGAGTGGTATTGGTTTGGAAAAATGAATTCGCTGATATTTCGAATGTTAAATCGCCTATAGTTTCTTGAATAAATGGATCACCAAAAACCAGTGTTTCAAATTCACCAAAAGCAACATCTGCCTTTCGCGTATTTACATTATTTACCATGGATGTAATTTCAGGCACTTGCTCTAAGAGCGCATCAATTAGGGGTGATAATTTATTCATATCATCATAGGCCGTAACAAGATTCACCATGATTTGATTCGTATTCACACCAAAGCGGAGCATTAAAAATCGAAGAAATCCAATATGTGTTTTTGGGTCGTAAGGTTTTAAATCCGGATGAGCCAAACAAACATCTCTGGCCACTTTCATAATTTTATTCCCGATGGTGGGCTGAATATGACACTCATTAATATCTAAAATTTTATCGTACCGTCCCGGTATATGGAGACCCACGGCAAAAGATCTGTCTACGCCTTCCGGCTCCGTATCTAATACCCAGCGATGGGGCGAAAAAGTGAATTCCATTTTATTTCGATAATTAAAAATAGGGTCGGCACCCACAACATGATCAAGTTTAAAATCTTGAAATCCACCGAGACGTCGAAAAGCATCTTCTACTTGAATAGATTTTTCTTTTAGTTGTTCATTGTATGATAAATTCTGGATCTTGCAGCCACCACACACCCCAAAATGGTCGCACGGTGCTTCCACTGCATTGGGTGATTCAGTTATGACATGTTGTACACGAGCTTCTGCATATCCTTTTTTCTTTTTATAAATACGAGCATTTACTTTTTGTCCTGGGATACCACCTTTTACAAAAATGACAAAATCATCTTTACGTGCCAATCCCATTCCGCCGTAGGCTAAAGATTCAATTTGGAGTTCTAAATCAACCCCACGTTTTATTTTATTTGGTTCATTCATTTTATTTTAATAATTCTTTAATTGTTTGATTTTTTGAAGGTGAAGTATCCAAAATTGTATAGGCATCATCCACCATATTAATTGCAATATTCGCTTGATCTTCATTTTGAGCATGTACAATAGCCAAAGGTTGCCCAGCATCAACTTTTGTGCCCAAACCCAAAACATGAGTTAATCCTACACTATGATCAATGGAATCACTGGCTTTTTTTCTTCCTCCACCTAGCTGAACAACTGTAAGACCCACAGCCCGTGTATTTATTTGAGAAATAAATCCAGATTGTTGTGCTAGTATAGGCTTTACCACAGATGCTGATTCAAAGTGTGAATCAGTATTTTCTAAAATGCTATTGGGTCCGCCTAGTTCGGAGACCATTTTTTCAAAGGTTTCTGCAGCTTTACCAGAATCCAATACTTCTTTCGCTTTTTGAAATCCATCATCAGTTGAATCCACCAATCTTGCAACGGTCAGCATTTCTGCAGCCAACGTTAAAACCACTTCATTCAAACGGGGTTCTTGTCGCACGCACTTTAAGTAATCGATGACTTCTATTATTTCTAATGTATTCCCAACTGTATCACCAAGAGGCTGGTTCATATCAGTAATAATTGCTGATGTATTCATCCCAAATTTCTTTGCCACTTCTATGATACAGTTTCCCATATTTCTAGCAAAATCCAAATTATCTGCAAATGCACCATTCCCTGTTTTAATATCCATGACCAAACCATCCAGACCACCAGCAAGTTTTTTAGACAAAATAGATGCAGTGATTAGGGGGATAGATTCTACAGTAGCAGTCACATCTCTCACGCCATAAATCACTTTATCAGCTGGTGCCAAATTTGATGTTTGCCCAATAATGGCACACCCAACATTTTTTACAGTATGACGAAATAACGAATTCTCTGGTGTTGTATTATATCCCGAAATTGATTCCAATTTATCTAGAGTGCCACCCGTATGTCCCAAACCACGGCCCGAAATCATTGGGTTATAAATACCACAGGATGCCACAATGGGTGCTAACATAATGCTCACCTTATCCCCCACACCACCGGTAGAATGCTTATCAACCACGGGACCATTCAAATCATTCCATTTTAATTTGTCTCCCGATTTCACCATATGGTCTGTGAGAGAAGAAGTTTCTTCTATCGACATACCTTTAAACATAACGGCCATACAAAAAGCGGCAATATGGCTTTCGGAAACAGATCCATTAGAAATGCCTTCAATATAATATTGAATTTCCGAATCGCTTAATGGCAATCCATCTTTCTTTTTTCGAATGATTTCCTGGGGAAGCATGATTTGGCGTTATTAAAAGCTATTTATTATATTGTAAAAGAAATTCACTCAAAAGTGTCTGTAGATCACTTGTCGCTTTTGCTGCATTTTCTATTGAATGAGCATGGGTTAAATGTTCATCACTCATTCCAGCTGCCATATTGGTTATAATTGACACTGCTGCAACATTTAGTCCATAAAATCGGGCAAGTATTACTTCAGGCACAGTGGACATCCCCACTGCGTCAGCACCTAATAATTTTGCAGCCTTAATTTCTGCCGGCGTTTCAAAACTTGGTCCACAAAACCAAATATATACACCCTCATGCAATGTTATATTTTTCGTTTTGGCTGCATCTCTAAATTTGTCACACAAAATTGGATTATACGCATCAGCCATATTAACAAAACGGGATGTTTCTGTTTCGCCAAATAAAGGAGAAACGCCTGTGAAATTTATATGATCTTTCAACATCATTACACTTCCGGGCTGTGCTTCCGGAAGTAAACTGCCAGCAGCATTGGTTAATAATAATGTTTCACACCCTAAACCATGTAATGTTTCAACGGGGATTCTCATAATATCCGGTTTGCCAGATTCATAATAGTGGGCACGGCCTTGCAAAACAACAATTTCAATGTCATTTATTTGGCCCATAATGAGTTGCCCTGCATGCCCCTTTACTCCAGCATCGGGGAATCCGGGTAGATCTTTATAAGAAAATATAATTTTATTTTCAATATTTTCTGCAAACGGTCCCAATCCTGTTCCTAGAATGATAGCAACCTTTGGATGTCTGCCATCCGCTTTTGAACGGATGATTTCTACTGCTTTATTATTCCCCATCAATTAAACTCCAATCGGATGCCAAGTCGTTTTGGTTTCTTGACATTTAAGAATATGGTAAGGACTTTGGTGCTTATCATTGGACCAATCTTGGATTGGAAACTGAATGACATGTTTCACATTTAAGGCTGCATTTGTTTCAACCAATTTTTGATCATCGGGATTATTACCACAGTAAATAATGGCATTCACATCCATGTGAGATGAAAAATGCTCAATTAATTCTGATCTGTAACCGGTTAAAATATTAATTACGCCGCCAGGTACATCAGATGTATGTAGCACTTCAGCAAAAGAAATTGAACAAAGGGGACGCGATTCAGATGCCAGAATAACAATGGAATTCCCACCAGCAATTACGGGAGCAATAATGGAAACCAATCCCAGAAGCGAAGTATCATTTGGTGCAATGGCAGCAACCACGCCCGTTGCTTCCGGTAAAGTAAAATTAAAATAAGGAAGAGAAACAGGATTCACGCGGCTAAACACTTGTTGAAATTTATCGGCCCAACCCGCATAGTAAATGAGTCGATCAATGGATTGATTGATTTCATTTTCTGCCTGTTTATTTGTCAAGCCTTGTAAAGTTAATTCAGCCATAAACTGTTCTCTTCGCCCTTCTAACATTTCAGCAACTCGATACAAAATTTGTGCGCGATTATAAGCGGTACGGGAAGCCCATCCACTAGATGCGCTTCTTGCTGAAACTATGGCATTGCGAAAATCCTTTCGTGAACCGCGACAAATATTTACTACAGTCGTTTCTTTTTTATCTGTCCATTTGATATATCGTCCGGATTCAGTTCGAGAGAATTTCCCACCAATGAAAAGTTTGTATGTTTTTTGAATATCTATTCTTTGACTCATTTTTTCTCCTACACCAAATTTACGTAGCCGGAAAGACCTTCGATGCCACCCTCACTGCCAACGCCACTTTCTTTATATCCACCAAAAGGAGATGACGGGTCAAACTTGTTAAAAGTATTTGCCCAAATAACGCCTGCACGAATATCTTGAGTTACCTTAAAAATTTTGGATCCTTTATCTGTCCAGACACCACCGGATAAACCATAAGGTGAATTATTTGCTTTGGTGATCACTTCATCCACTGTTCGGAAAGTTTGGATTGCTAAAACAGGGCCAAATATTTCTTCCTGAACAATTCTATTAGATTGGCTTACATCTGTAAATATTGTAGGTGCAAACCAATATCCCTTTTTCGGAAGCGAGCATGCTGTTTGATGAATTTTTCCACCTTCATCTTTACCGAGTTTCACATACATTTTAATTTTATCTAATTGCATTTTGGAATTGATAGCGCCGATATCCGTATTTTTATCTAAAGGATCGCCAACAATTAATGATTCCATCCGTTTTTGAAGTTTTGCAATTACTTCATCGGCTACACCTTCTTGTACGTATAAACGGGAACCGGCACAACACACATGACCTTGGTTAAAAAAGATTGCATTAATAATTCCTTCTACTGCTTGATCAATAGGTGCATCTTCAAAAATGATATTGGCCGCTTTTCCGCCTAATTCTAGTGTATATTTTTTCCCCGAACCCACCACAGATTTCATGATGTATTTTCCCACATCTGTACTTCCTGTGAATGCAATTTTATTTATATCGCCATGGTTCACCAAAGACTTCCCAGTTTCTCCTGCACCATTAACAATATTCACTACGCCCGGTGGTAGATCTGCTTCCTGAATAATTTCTGCTAATTTCATGGCTGTAAGCGGTGTTGTTTCAGCGGGTTTTAATACAACGGTATTCCCGGTGGCCAACGCCGGTGCCAATTTCCAGGCAGCCATCAGTAACGGAAAATTCCAAGGGATAATTTGTCCCACAACACCCAAGGGTTCGGCCACCCTTCCCGGAAAAGCATATTCTAATTTATCCGCCCATCCTGCATGATAAAAAAAATGAGCTGCGGCTAAGGGTACATCTACATCACGAGACTCACGAATAGGTTTACCGCCATCCATTGTTTCAATGACCGAGAATTCTCTCGCTCTTTCCTGCAGTAATCGAGCAATACGATAAATATATTTTCCTCGTTCTTTAGGATGCATTTTAGACCATGTTTTTTCATAGGCTTTTTTCGCAGAAGCCACAGCCTTTTCAATATCTGCTTTGCCTGCTTCGGCAACTTCAGCTATTTTTTTCTCATTTGATGGATTTATAGTGTCAAAATATTTCCCATCAACCGCTGGAATGAATTCGCCATTAATAAATAAATCATATTGATCTTTTAATTGAATATGATCTGTGCTTTCTGGAGCGGGGCTATAATCCCATATTTGTTTTTTAGTCATATTAGTTTCTTCTTTGTCAAAGTATTCTAATCAATAGAAAAATAATCTTTAGATTGATATTGACCCGTGGATTGTTTCATAATTTGCATCAATATATCATTGGCAAGTGAACTGGCACCGAAACGGAATAAATTTGGAGATAACCAATCATCACCCAAAGTTTCCTTAATCATTACCAAATATTGAATGGCTTGTTTTGCTGTGCTAATGCCACCGGCAGGTTTCATCCCAATTTTCTTTCCCGTCTTTATTTGGAAATCTCGGATAGCTTCCAACATGGTTAATACAACCGGCGGTGTCGCTGCAGGAGATACTTTCCCTGTAGATGTTTTTATAAAATCTGCCCCAGCTTCCATGGCAATATCACTGGCAAGTTGCACATTATCTAATGTTACCAATTCACCCGTTTCCAAAATCACTTTCAAATGTGCTTTTCCACAAGCGTCTTTCACTTGAGAAATTTCATCGGATACATAGTTATAATCTCCATTTAGGAACCTTCCGCGAGAGATGACCATATCCACTTCATCTGCACCTGCATCCACCACGGATTTTACTTCATCCAATTTTGCGTTGATATCGGCCATCCCACTTGGAAAAGCCGTTGCCACTGATGCCACATTTATCTCCGTTCCTTCCAATTCTTTTTTTGCAATAGGTACCATCGTTGGGTAGACACAAATGGCCGCCACATACGGAAGTCCCGGATGCTTATAGTGTAGATGGGATGCCTTATAACATAATTGCTTCACCTTTCCTTCAGAATCTTTTCCTTCAAGTGTGGTTAAATCAATCATACTTAATGCAAGATACAATGCCTGCATTTTTGATTCTTTCTTAATGCTTCTGGAAAAAAGCCTTGAAACTCTTTCTTGGGTATTAACCTGATCAATAGACTTAGTTTTTTGTATGTTAATGGTTCCCATAAGATTTTTGGTAATATCTAATTTATATCAAATTTTTCTTAAATACAGGATTGAACCCTCTTAACCAATTTTTTAGCAGAATCTTTATTTGGTGCTTCAGCGTATATCCGCATAATGGGTTCTGTATTAGATTTTCTCAAATGAACCCATTTATCATCCCAAGTAAATTTGATACCATCCAGCGTGTTTTTATCCGCATCATTAAACAAACCACTCACTTTTTTGATTAACTCTTCCGGATCTATCCCTTCTAAACTAACCTTATCTTTTATAATCTCGAATTGGGGTAAAGATTGATGAATTTCACTTAAAGTCTCATTTGATTGGGACAAGCGGTTTAAAACCATGGTGACTGCAACAAGTGAATCTCGTCCCAAATGACATTCCCGTAATATGACCCCACCATTTCCTTCTCCACCCAAGTCAGATCCAATTTCATTCATTTTATTCACAACATTAATCTCTCCCACAGCAGAACGAATTACAGAGCAATTTTTTGATTCGGCTAATTTTTCCAGTGCAAGTGATGTGGAAAGATTTACAACAAATTTTTCACTTTTCACGATATTTTCCAGATACCCATCTGCAGCTAATACCAGCGTGTATTCTTCCCCCAATGGTTCCCCTTTTTCATTCACAACTGCTAAGCGGTCCGCATCTGGATCCACTGCAAACCCCGCATCTGCATCGTGGTTGGTTACAGCCTGGCATAGAGCTATTAAATTTTCCGGAAGCGGTTCTGTCCCGCGAGTAAAATTACCATCGGACTCACAATTTAGTTCAATTACTTCACAGCCCAACGATTCTAACATGGCCGGGAGCGCATGAGCCCCGGCACCATTTACTGCATCAATAACAATTTTAAAATGGCGACGTTGGATACGATTGAGATCGATGCATTTTAAACTCACACAAGCAATCACATGTTTTTGGATCGCATTCTGTTCCGGCCAAATAATGCCCGGGTCCTTAGCATCTTTGAGTTCTTTATTCGTATCTACTAAATCAAACAATTGTTCACACTCATTTGAATGAAAAAATGTACTGTCTTCTCTGACAAATTTGAGCCCATTCCATTCAATGGGGTTATGACTTGCTGTAACAATAAAACCACCTACGGCTTCTGTATTATAAACCATGAATTGGATAGTAGGTGTGGGAACAATACCGCAATGAATGACAGTTCTTCCAAGCCGAACTAACTCACCCATCATTGCATGGATAATATCTTCTCCAGATGGGCGGCTATCCTGCCCTGCCATTATTACACCTATTGGTAAAATTTGGTGTAGTGCACGGGCATAACCAACAGCTGATTCTGGAGTAAGATGGGTTTCAGTAATCCCTCTGACACCTGAAATACTTCTAATTATCATTAAATGGGCTGGGAGTTAAGAATTAGCATTATGAATTAAGTATTAGAAATTCGGAATAGGTAAGAAAGGTTCCAAAAAGAAAAGCCCCGATGTAAAAACCGAGGCCTCTTTGATTTTTCCTTCAGGGAAACTATCTACGACGTTTGCGACGCCGTTGACGGCTTGCACGCGGATCGTTCCGCAATGCATCTATCCTGGCTTGCCTTTTAACGCGACGAACGGTTTTCTTTCTTGCTTCCCGTTTTGCGTCACTTGGCTTTTCATAAAAGGAACGTGTCCGAATCTCTCGAAGAACACCTGCTCGTTCCCACATCTTTTTAAATCGACGCAGGGCACGTTCAAATGATTCCTTTTCTTTTACCTGGACTTCAACCACTTAAATCACCTCCAAAGTGTAGTATTGTGGTTATTCAATTAAATTATTTTTGCTATAAAAAGCCGGCGATTTTACAGGATTGAGTTCTCACATCCAAGACTTAAACAAGAGCCACAAATTCTTCAATAGTCAATGTTTCAGGGCGACGACTAAAATTAATTTGTTCCTGAAGGTCTGGATGAATGTCCCAGCCTTTAAGTGTATTTCGTAACATTTTCCTTCTTTGTGAAAAGGCAGCGGATACAAGTTTATTAAAACGCATGTATTTTTCATCAGAAATAAGAGGATTTTCTTTTTTAGTAAAGCGAATAATTGCTGAATCCACTTTAGGTTTTGGAATAAAAACATCCGGTGGGATTGTGAAACAATACTCCATATTTAAGTAGGCACCAGTCACAACTGTGAATCGACCATAAGCTTTTGTTCCTACGACTGCTGAGAGTCTTTCCGCTACTTCTTTTTGCATCATAATGAATGCATCGTCCCAAAAATGTAATTGTTCAATGAGCCAAAAAATAATGGGTGATGTAATATTATAAGGAATATTCCCAATCACACGAACCAAATTTTTAACAGGCAAATTTTCTATATCCTGAAGAAGTACATCTCCATGTACAATATTCAACCCTTTCAAAGATTCTCGATTTTTTAAATGCTCAATGAGCATTGGATCTATCTCAATGGCGACCATCTCTTTTACTAGAGGATAGATCAATTCGGTAAGTGCTCCTTCACCAGGTCCAATTTCAAGAATAGAGTCTGATTTTTTTGGATCAATAGTTCGAACAATTTTGTCTAAGAGATTTCTGTCAGCTAGAAAGTTTTGTCCCCACCTTTTTCGGAATGGATGGTCTGTTTTTTTACTCATTTATGTATTGCTGTGAATATCACAAAAAACGCTAAGGATATTATTTTATTTAGGTAACCCAAAAAGATCCGTAGCATTCGCTGAAGTTTTTTCTGCTATAATTTTTAATGGTACATCGTGGATCTCTGCCAGTTTCTCTGCTACAAACCGTGTTCGTCCTGGTTCGTTCGGTTTACCACGATGTGGAACCGGACTCAGATACGGAGAATCTGTTTCAACCATAATTCTATCTAAAGGTAAGTCCTTTGCTACTTCGGGTAAGTGACTATTCTTAAAGGGGAGATTCCCAGAAAAAGAAATGAAGTATCCCAATTCCATAAACGTTTTAGCTGTTTCCAAATTACTGGAAAAACAATGT
>CAXCBH010000028.1:0-12190 GCA_963980675.1 uncultured bacterium
ATAACCAAAGCCCATCGGCGGTGCCGTTGGCAAGATTCCCTTCCTTTTCTTTTATTCCATTTTGATAGAAAAACGTCCAATGGCCATTCATAATACCTGAGTCGTAGTTCCCATGAGATTTGACATGTTCATTATCATGCCATTCTGTCCATTGACCATGCTTTTTACCATTTTTATATCCACCTTGTTCTTGCTTTCCACCACTCCACGGAAGATCTGGTTCCGGCTCAGGAACATCCACCAAAATAATTTCTGGAACATCTTTGCCGCTGGGGAACCATTTGACCCATTGACCATCTTTCTTTCCTTCTTGGGTGCGGCCAAGAAAGAGATAGCCCACTTCTTGATTTTCCTGAGTGATGATTCCTGTAAATGGTGTCTCTTCCCCTAATTTATAGAAAACGGATTCACGCTCGACAAGATCTTCCAATGCGATATGTTCCAGCCCCGATCCAAAATCAAAATCAAAATCTTTAACGCTCTTTGTGTTCCAATATGTCCAAACACCATCTGGTAATCCATTTTTAAAAAACCCTTCTCGTTGCATAACACCATCTTTATAATAATAGGTGGTAAGCCCTTCACGAATTCCACCTTGGTGAAAACCCTGTTCCTTGATTTGATCACTATTGGGATACCAGATAGCCCATGGACCCTCTGGTTTATCTGATTTATAACTGGTCATGGTACTGCGATAACCATTTTCCCAATATGTACTGGGGCCATCTAATTTCCCATGCTTGTAAAATTTTTCTTCCTGTTTTTCTTCAGGGGTCAACCAGACTGTAGATCGTCCATCTCGTTCGCCTCCGGAAAATGTGACTTCTTCTGCAACGGAACCATCTGTTGCATAATATAGCCAAAGCCCATCTTGCTCATCATCCAGATAATTTCCCTCTGATTGCTTTACGCCTGTATCGTACCACCAGGTCCAAATACCATTTTTTCTACCATCAATATAATGCCCTTCCATCTCTTTATTGTCATTGAGATACCACCACCAATTCCAGAGTTCTTCATCATTTTCTGCTTGATAAGTCCCCCCGTTGTAGGTCCATGTCCCATTTGTGAATGTCAGATTATGATCATGTTCAAACCACCAGGCCCATTTCCCGTGAGAATTTCCCTTATGGTAGGTTTGTTCCATGTGCAGGTGTCCATTTGTATACCAGTATTTATAACTGCCATCCACTTTACCCATGTCAAATTGTCCTTGTTCTTTTAAAGTACCGTCTTCGTACCAAAGTGACCAGTCACCATGTTTTTTCCCACGATAATAAACACCTTCAACTTCTTTTTGGCCATTGCCATACCATTGTACCCATTGGCCATCACGTTTTCCAGATGCAATGCGACCCAATAGTAAATAATCCTTGACTCCACCTGTCTCTTTCACCATTCCAGTATAGGATTTATGTTTTCCTATTTTATAAAATGACCCATCGCGTTCTTCAAGTTCGGCAATGCGAACTTGATCTAATCCAGTTCCATAATCAAAAATAAAATCTGTTTCGCCATTCGGATAAAAGTAGTGCCATATGCCCTCTTGTTCATTATTCCTAATAACACCTTCCCGGTCTTTATTTCCATTATCATACCAAATTGTAATTTTTCCATCAATAACGCCATTAACAAAAGTTTCTTCTAAATTTTTATGGTCTGCATTATTCCATTGTGTCCAGATGCCATGTTTTACATCATCCTTATAACTGCCTTCCCGGTCTTTCACCCCATCAGGCCGCCACCAGATCCATTGACCGTCTTTTTCACCATTAAAATAACTTTCATGCTGTTTCAAAGTACCATCTTCGTACCAAAGGGCCCATTTATTGTGTTTCTCGCCCTGGTTATACTCACCCTCAGTTACTTTGTAATTATCAACATTCCATTGGAGAAAAGGACCGTGTTTGATACCTTTATCATAACTGATTTCTTGTGTTTTTCGTCCATCATCCGCCCAATAGGTCCATTTATTATCTAATTTATTATTGGCATATTGCCCTGATTTTTCCTTGATAATGCCATTTTCATACCAGGAAGTCCAACTGCCATTCAACTTTCCATTACCGTAAGTAGCCTGGAATTTTTTATTGCCGTTTTCATACCAGGAAGTCCAGATGCTGTCCCGTTCCCCATTGGTAAATTTCCGTTCGGATTTTTTAGCGCCATCTGTAAACCATTGCAGCCAGAGCCCTTCCTGTTGACCATCATGGAATTGTGTTTGTTCTTTTTTGATCCCTGTGTTATAATACCAAATCCAAAGCCCTACTTGTTTGCCGGCTTCGTATGCGCCTCCATCGGTTTTATTACCGCTATCATTCCATCGATATATGCTACCGTCTAGTTTTCCACCTACGTAATTGGACTCTTCTTTTCGATTACCATTTATGTACCAAGTGGTCCAGAGTCCTTCACGATTACCAGCTAAATAAGATCCTTCCATTTTTTTCTGAGGAGGATCATAAAATGTATCACCATCGATATCTAGGATAACAGTTTCGGTAGAGTCCCAAACACCGTTGCTTTCACCTTCGTCCTGAGTATTGGGCTCATCATCCTCACCGTAATCTTGATATACTTCGCCCTCATACCAGAATGTCCAGAGTCCATCCCGAACACCATTGGCGTAATTGCCTTCAGTTTGAAGTGCCCCACTGGGGTAATTTGCTTTTACTAATCCATCGTTTTGGGCAAGAGCCAACGACGACAGGACGATAAAAATAACCAGTATTTTCCGCATGGTCAATTCCTCATTGTCAGAATATGAATAAAGGGAGGTTTTTTCGATGAAGAGTTAATTCATCCCCCTCTCGGATACCTTTTGTCGTAAAAGTTAAGGCAACACAGCATTAAAGTCAAAAAATTGTCAAAAAAAGATCAATCACCCTTATTTAGACGAATCCAAAAGCTTTGACCAAACTTATCATTGAGATTAATGAGCCCCTCATTGGAGTTATTTGTTCCTAAAAATGAAGTTTCGGTCTCGAATTTATTATTGGTTCGCAAGTAACCGCCACCATCACGGCCATTGCCAAGATATGTGGTCATTTTCCCAAATTGGTTATACGTACGGAAATATCCGCTTCCAAGAAAACTTCCAGTCTCCCCGACAGAATCGTACACACGCAATTGACCGGAACTATCTGCTCCCGTGCCAATGTAAACTGTTTCCTGGCCATCAAAATTATAAGTCCGTAAATACCCGCCACCACTGGATCCAGTCCCCAAAAATAAGGTTCTTTCACCAAATTGGTTATAAGCCTGATAGTATCCTTCCCCAAGATATGATGATGTTTCACCTTCATTGTTATAAATACGTAGTTGCCCGGCGTGGTCGGATCCTGTACCGAGATAAGATGTTTCCTTTCCGGAATTATTATAGGTCCGAATGTACCCGCCACCCATTCTACCTGTGCCAACATAGGCCGACTCATCACCATTGCCATTGTAAGAGCGCATATAACCACCGCCATCCTTACCCGTACCAATAAATAAAGTTGGTTCTCCATACTGGTTATAGGTTTGCATGTATCCGTTGCCTAGATATCCCATGATCACACCACGATCATCTTCAATGGTTAAACTGCGAACGACCAAATGTCCCAATTCATCAGTTTTTGCACGAAATCCTAAAGTTGAAAAAATCAAGAGTGTCCCTAAAACACCAATGATTATACTTTTTGGATCAATGACTCTCATAAAAGCCTCCGGTATTTTTGTCATTGAAATAATAATATCTAATTTACTCATATTCGTAGGTCATAACCTTAACTGGAATTTTTTGTTCATCATGCCAACGGCGAATCATATCGTATTGTTTTATTTGGGCTATGCGACTCTTTTCATCATATGAATATACATTTTTTTCCAACACTCTTTCTTCACCATCTAACATCACCTCTATGTACGGCCGTCCACTATGATCCATAAGCATCTCTTTTTTTGAAATGAGTTTTAATGTGGAATCAGCAAGATACTCGTAATATTTAAAATTCTCATCATCAAAAATATCAGTTAATGTTTCTTCGATCACTCCATTGGAATTATATATTGTAGATTTTATACGCCGCCCCAAAATATCATATTCATAAGCCTTTGAGCCAATAGATTGGCCTAATCGTCCTACTGATGTTTCGTGGATCAGGTGGTTATTTTCATTATGAAAATAATTAGATCTAAACATAACAGAAGGGTCAAAATATTCAGCCTTTATATGAGGTATTGTCAATGAGTCCAATTCATAGGTTGTAATCTCAAGGATATAACTATCATACAATTCTTTGTGATCAAGGACAGTTCCTGTTGAATCATAGTCGTAACTCTCGCCCCAGACCATTTCTCCCGCATCAGTTTTTAAAACCATCATTTTTGGATTAATAGCTTCCATCGGATTATATCGAATCCGCTTGAGGAGTAACCCCCGATCATCATATTTTTGAAACTCTTTCCAATAAAGCGTATCCCCAGCACCAAAAAGTGTAGTACTCATCCGCTTTCCGGCACTATCATTTTCAAAGCGGTAGGATAAAATCATTTCCTTATCATACTTACGCTGGAGTTTGAGCCCTTCACCGGCCCCAAGGACATAAACATATTTTTCACTTAAAGGTAAGGTGTGAGTATAAACGGTGCTATCCACCATAAACCCTTTTTTGTCATAGTTGATAACTATGGAATTTTTGAGCTCTTGTGTTTCAACGCCAAAGCTATTAAAAACATGGAAAAATTTTATTGTTGTGGTTTTCCCAAACAAACAAGAGGCCAAAATAGGGCACAATAGCCAAACAGAGTAATTTATTGAAGTCCTCATCATCAAATTTTAGATAGTGAAATGGGATAATTCAAATGGTCAATTTCGTTGTTTTTTTAGAGTTTATTTTTTTTCTTAAAAATGTTTTTTTCAATTATTTTTATATGAAAACTTCAAAGTAACTAATATCCTTTTCCCATATAAGCACCTATTAGATAACTCGATTTCTCTATTGCCTTAAAGTATTACTTTTGCTTAAAATCAGCATAAGTCTATTAGGCTTACTCATGCGGAGTTCTACTTGAATAATTCATTTATCAAATGGTTGACGGCAACGTCTATCTGTTTTGGCAGTGTGTCTTTAAAAGATATCCATTACAGCATTAAGCAAAATGGTGTAATGGTGAGTCTTGATTATACTGGTACAATCAAAGATGATGATATTATTGCCTGGAAATCTGATAGAGGATGGGTTTACCTAACTCTATTAGGCGTACGGGCTCCTCTTAATAAATTTCCACAACAATCATATAAAAGACCGGTTAAAAAGATTGTGATAGATGATTTTAATGAGTCTATCCAAGTTGCAATATTAATTAATAAACCCATTTTAGGATATGATATATTAAACTCAAAATCATCTCCAGGTACTGTTGTGTTTATACATACAGAAATGAAACATTCTGAAGTGACCAGTTTAAAGAGCTATATAAATGATAATGGGGCATCGGTTTTTAATGTAGCGCAATCTTCAGGCTTCCCTGAATATAATACAAATTTTAAGAATGCTTTTGATCAGGCTCGATCTGAATTAGGCCCCAATTCAATTTTTGAATTCCATGGGAAATTGTATACAACAAATCACCCAGGAGAGACAGAATCCATGTTTAATCCTGGGCTTACAGCATCTATTGAGAATGGAAAAACTAAAGATGTAAATCTAAGGAAAACTGAATTATTAACTAATACTGTTAGTCCCATAGAAGAGATCTACGTAGATATAACCAGAGAGGATGTCTTTGATAAAAAAATGGATGGAACGGACTTAGCAGTGAATAACCAGGATATACAAAATGATACTCACTTAAATAGGAATACAGATAAAACACAAATATCAAACGAAGATAATCAACAGCTCAGTGTTATTCCTGATTTTACGGAACAAGAACCAGCCCAGAAAAAATTAGGAAAAACTCCACGTAAACCTGAAGCCACTGTTGATGATTTTTCATTGAAAATAAAAAATGAACCTAAAGAAAAAAGAGGATGGTTTAGAAACCTTTTTTTAAAAACAAAAGACCGCAAACAACTGAAGCAAAAAAAAGAAATATTGTCTAACGAATTGGCAGCTGCGATTAATGATTTATCAAGAGTGAAGAAAATAGATAAAGATGGGGAGTGGACCATGAGTGATTATTCACAACCTGATAGTGAAAAGCCCAAGGCCCAACTAGAACAAATTGCAATCCAGGAACCGGAAGTTCTGGCAGATGTGCAAGAAGTAATGGATTATGAGTTATCAAGTACACAAGAACCAGACTTCAATAAGAAAGATGGGTGGACCATGAGTGATTATCCAAACTATGATAATGAAAACTTCAATAGTCAAAATTTAGAAAAAGGAACAAATAATTCGGTTGATTTTCCACTGCCCCCCGAACCTGAATCAATTTCTATCAGTTCGAATGAAATTAAAGACCGGAATACCAATATGTTTTTAGTGACGCCTCTAGACCCATACGACGAGTCGCTAATGGCGGATGTTATGCCCATCGAGGAACCTATGGAAAGTGAATACAAAAACATTGCAAAGCTTTATCCTACTCAGGTAAATATTCCACAATACCTAGATAAAGAAAGACCTGATTCTTCAGGCATTCGCGTTACAGCAAACCGAGAAGGAGTTCCAATTTATATTGATGGGAAATTGGTGGGAGAAACACCTCTCGCAGGACCGGTTAAAATCTCTCCCGGTTGGCATCAAGTCAGTGGGCTTACTCCATTATACGCAAAGGTCCTGAACAGGTCTGGTATGGAATATGTAGATGACGATCCTATTCTACGAAATAATCAATTATTTGGATCTCGGACAGTTTACGTTGGGCCTAAAAATATTTCTGTCGTTAATCTCAGATTCAATGATATTGGAGATCCACCGAGACATCCAATTTCATTAAGAGACTTCCATCAAAATATGGCCCAAACAGAAGGTGGCATGATGATTGGATTCCCGGTCATCATGGCTCTTTTTGGGTTAATCACCTGGGGTATGATATAATTTAATTCTCCGTCTTTATCAGCAATTATATTTAATTTTTACTATGGAGATTCACGATAAAATCCGATCGTTTATATTATCGAATTTAGTTCCCACCGAACATCAAACCATTGGTATAGAAGAAGAATGTATTCTTTACACTAAAGAAGATTGTCGACTTCCTGTGAATCCTGGTGATGAATTTTCCGCGACAGACCTTTTGGCGATCATGAATGAGAATGTAGGAATAAATGGTGTTTATTCTCTCGAGCCTGGGGGACAACTTGAATGGTCCAGCCCACCCTACAGGGATTTAAATACTTTATTCACTGCCATTGGCAAACACAAGCAAGCTTTAACAGAAGTGGTAAATGCCAATGATCTAAAAATTATCAATTATAGTGTGGAACCCAATTATGCCCCTGATGATATTGATCTGATCAATCTACCAAAATATCAACTCATGAATGCTAATATGGAACAAAACGGCACCATGGGAAAATGGATGATGCGCAATACCACCAGTATCCAGATCAATTTTGACATTACTAGCGAAAGAGACTTAGAAGATATGACATTTGTTGCAGACTGCCTACAACCGGTGTCTGCTTATCTTTTTGCAAACAGCCCCTTTCGAAATGGACAACCAACCGGATTAGAAAACACACGTAGTGTGATTTGGGAGAACACAGATAATTCCCGTTGCCGAAACTTGATTGATCATGGTATAGAATCCTCAGAAAGAATAATAGATCAATATATAGATTACATAATGGGTGTTCCCGGCATTTTTGAATTGGATCATAACGGAATTATTGTGAGTACAAATCAGACTTTAGGCGAAAGACTCATAGGATTAGAAAATTTGGGGAAACTTCGCACAGAAGATATTCAGGCCGCTTTGCACCAGATTTTTACTAATGTTCGTTTGAAAAATTTGGTGGAAGTCCGTGGTCCCGATCGTCCACCTTTGGGCTATGAAATGGCACCAGTGGCTTTTTGGACATCTATTCTTATGGTGGCATCTATCCGCGATGAATTACTATCTGTTATCAAAAGTTGGACAGTAGAAGATCGACATAAATTCAATAAAGCATCTTTGGTTTTGGATGATTCCCAAATTGGTCCGAATGGAAAAACATATAGTGAATGGAATCAATGGGTGGGAGATTTAGCTTTAGAAGGGCTGAAAGAACGCAGTCTTGACGAAGAAAAATTCTTTGACTCGTTTTTTGAAATTGTAATGGAAAAAGGTCCTTTTGGGCTGCAGGCGCAATTCAATTATGATTAACATACATAAGTTAATTTTTATTTTAATTATTATCTCGATTTGATTTTAATCAGTTAATTTTAATTCTGAATTAATGATCGTTTTATTTGAAAATATTTTATTTGAGAAAACAACATTTTTACAAACAAGCTAATATGAATCAATTATTTTTCCAATTTAAAGATTGAAACGGCAATAGTAATGAACCAAAAAACAATTCACAATTTCACATGGATCCCACTTTTTCTCATTGGCCTTGGGGCTGTTGGGCTGGGATTGGGGTGGCTGATTCATCCGGAACCCTGGATGCTGGATCAACTGCCCAACGAAGCGTTGCTTCAAACATCTTTCCATGCTTTGTTTGCAGATGAAATAAATGCCCATCTTCCAGATTATTTATCAGTTATTTATCGTTTTTTTGGGTGGTGGGTTATGTCTATTGGACTTTTGACTATGACTTACATCCAAGTCACAAAAATGGGAACAGCATTGGCGCGAAATTCAATTTTGGGGGTATCACTAATTATATTGATTGGTGTTGCATACATGGTGTTCAATTTTATTCCTCTGTCACCGTTGAAGATAGTGCTATATTTGCAATCAGCCATGTGGCTGACCAGCGCTTATTTTTCTACGCAGCTACAAGATTAGTTATTCGGATTCTCCGTGCACAGACACATTTGAATCCTTAATTTCAATCCTTAGATTTTAATTAATTCTCTGGATGAACTCTTATTTTACATCTACACTTTTCAGAAAAACTCTGGCCACCTTGTCCGGATTATTTCTTACTCTTTTTTTAATCGGTCACCTGGTTGGGAATCTCCAGTTGATTATGCTTTCCGGTTCCGCCGCGCAACAGCAATTCAATGAATACGCTTTTTTCATGACCACTAATCCGGTGGTGAAAATTTTATCCCTTCTCACATACACATCCATTATCCTGCATACAATTTTGACAATCTTTCTTGCCATTCAATCCAAAAATGCCCGCCCTGTAGATTATTCTGTCTCATCTGGAGCCGAGAACAGTAGTTGGTCATCTAGGAACATGCCGTTATTGGGGGTGCTTGTTTTGGTATTTATTGTGATTCATATGAAAAGTTTTTGGTATGAAATGCATTGGGGAGAAGTGGGAAATGACTCTTGGGGCAATCAAGATCTTTACACGGTTGCCGTCACGGCCTTTCGGGAAGTTTGGTATACTCTATTTTATGTTTTCAGCATGGTTATTCTTGGGCTCCATTTAAACCATGGTGTTGCATCAGCATTCCAAACGTTAGGACTTAAAACACAAAAGTATCTTTCTCCAATTGAGAGTTTAGCCGGCGTATTTTCAATTCTTGTTCCGGTAGCATTTGCAAGTATTCCCATCATCCTTTATTTACAGAGCCTCTGATGTTGGAAAGCAGAATCCCAGACGGCCAACTCACAGATAAATGGACGAATTATAAATCAAGAGTCCCATTAGTGAGCCCATCGAACAAACGTCGTCTGGATGTTATTGTTATTGGAACTGGTCTCGCCGGTGCATCCGCCGCATCATCCATGGCAGAAATGGGGTACAATGTAAAAACATTTTGTTTTCAGGATAGTCCCCGTCGCGCTCATTCAATTGCTGCACAAGGTGGGATAAATGCTGCAAAAAATTACCAGAATGACGGCGATTCTATTTACCGTCTTTTTTATGATACCATTAAAGGCGGGGATTATCGTTCCAGAGAAGCCAATGTTTATCGGCTAGCAGAAGTGAGTGCAAATATTATTGATCAATGTGTGGCTCAGGGCGTGCCTTTTGCCCGGGAATATGGTGGTACATTAGATAATCGTTCTTTTGGCGGCGTCCAGGTATCAAGGACCTTCTATGCTCGAGGACAAACGGGACAACAACTCTTACTTGGCGCATATAGTGCTTTAAGTCGCCAGATCGCCAAGGGCAGTGTTACTATGTTTAATCGACATGAAATGTTGGATATAGTAAAAATTGATGGCAAAGCCCGTGGTGTAATTGTCCGTAATTTGATGACGGGAGAATATGAACGTCATTTTGGACATGCTGTTGTTTTAGCCACGGGGGGATATGGAAATGTTTTTTACCTTTCTACCAATGCTATGGGCAGCAATGTAACCGCAGCGTGGAAAGCCTATAAAAAAGGTGCCATGTTTGGGAATCCATGTTTCACACAGATTCATCCAACCTGTATACCAGTGTCCGGAGACTATCAATCCAAATTGACGCTTATGTCTGAATCTTTGCGGAATGATGGCCGGATATGGGTTCCCAAGAAGAAGGGAGACAATCGTCGCCCACGAGATATTCCGGAAGATGAACGTGATTATTATTTGGAACGACGTTATCCGGCATTCGGGAATCTTGTCCCCAGGGATGTTGCTTCCCGTGCAGCCAAAGAACGATGCGATGAAGGATTTGGTGTTGGGCCAACTAAACTTGCCGTTTATCTTGATTTTAAAGATGCGATTAAACGGTTAGGTCAGGATGTGGTGAGTGCCAGGTATGGTAATTTATTCCAGATGTATGCAAAAATTACAGGTGACGATCCTTATACAACGCCCATGCGAATATATCCAGCCGTCCACTATACAATGGGTGGACTTTGGGTAGATTACAATCTTATGACTACTGTTCCGGGACTTTATGCTATTGGGGAATGTAATTATTCAGATCATGGTGCAAACCGATTAGGGGCTTCTGCATTAATGCAAGGATTGGCTGATGGTTACTTTGTCCTTCCTTATACAATTGGTGAATATTTATCCAATGATATTCGCACACCGGCCATTCCTACAGACCATGAAGCATTTGATAAAGCAGAAAAAGATGCACGAGATCGAAATGACCGATTATTGAAAAATAATGGCAATCGCTCTGTAGAAAGCTTTCATCGTGATTTAGGACACATCATGTGGGAGAATTGTGGTATGGCTCGGAACCAAGGAGGGCTCACCAAAGCAATCAGTGAAATTCAATCCTTGAAAAAAGACTATTGGGAAAAGGTCCGTGTCCCCGGTCGAGATAATGTTTTAAATCCAGAATTAGAGAAGGCGGGCCGTGTTGCAGATTTTTTGGAATTAGGTGAATTAATGGTTCGAGACGCACTGGACCGAAGTGAATCCTGCGGAGGGCATTTTCGTGAAGAATCTCAAACCGAAGAAGGTGAAGCTCTCCGAGATGATGAAAATTTCACTTTTTCATCTGCATGGGAATATAAGGGTGAAGCAACAGAACCGATACGGAACAAGGAAGAATTAACATTTGATACAGTTCATTTAACTCAACGGAGTTATAAGTAATGGCAAACTTGAATCTTACGCTTAAAATCTGGCGTCAGAATGGGCCCAAGGAAACAGGAGAATTCAAAACTTATCATGTAACCGGACTCAATACACATATGTCATTCCTGGAAATGCTGGATGTTCTAAACGAAGAATTAGTGAATACCGGTGATGAACCGGTAGCCTTCGATCATGATTGCAGGGAGGGTATCTGTGGAATGTGTTCTATGGTAATCAATGGTCGACCTCATGGACCTTTAGATGGAACAACCACCTGTCAATTGCACATGCGTCATTTTAACGATGATGATACCATTACTATCGAACCGTGGCGAGCAAAACCATTTCCTGTTATCAAAGATCTAGTGGTAGATAGAACCCCATTTGACCGCATCATTCAGTCTGGTGGATTTGTATCTATAAACACCGGGAGTGCGCCGGACGGAAATGCCATTCCCATCGGAAAAGAAATTGCAGAAGATGCTTTTGATGCAGCCGCCTGTATTGGCTGTGGTGCCTGTGTGGCTGCATGTAAAAATGCATCCGCTAGTTTATTTACAGCATCTAAAATATCTCAATTGGCGGTCTTGCCCCAAGGGCAACCAGAACGGGAAGAGCG
>CAXCBH010000029.1:0-12050 GCA_963980675.1 uncultured bacterium
TACAAGTTTGAGGTATTCAGGACAGGATGGATATCTCTACGGTGTTCGTGAGCATGATGTACAGGACTATGCCAACTTTGAGACAGAGAATTGGTATATCCAAATGGGGGGGGATAGTAGCCTAGTTGCAATGAATCCCAGTGAATCGTTCAACCAGTTAGTGAAGTTCACTTATAAGTTGACACCACGACTCAAATTATCTACACAATATCTAGGGAGTCAGGGTGTTTCTCAATCCTATTCTCATTTTTATAAATATAATCCGGACGGCCGGTCAACATCTCAATCCAATAATAATAATCTATCTCTCAAAATCAACCATGCTATTGGACGAAAAACTTTTTATGAAGGGCATGTTTTTATAAACAAAACTGACTATAAGTCATTTCAGTTCTCGCCTATTAGTTTACAAAGTGCGACTCCATTTACAAATGGTGTAGAATTTGGAAATGATGAGGATTTGGCATTAATCATTAAATCCCCCGGTGTTTATACAATTGGGAATCAGGAAGTAACCGTAGTTGATAGTAATGTTTATATTCTCCCAAACTCAAATTATGCTTCAACAATTAACATAAGAGGAAGCCCCAGTTCAGCCACATTCTCATTTGGAGGATCTAATCGAGGGCATTCCTATCGGGATTCTGAATCCTATGGTGGCAAATTTGATATTACATCGCAGATTACTACCCGCCATGAGGTCAAAGCTGGCATTCAATATAGAAATGATAATTTGAATGAAAGAAATTTTTCAGTTTTATTTGATGGTAACACTTATAAGATACCAACCATCACCACTGAAAACGGATCGCCTTCCCATAATTACTATACAGAGTATGCAACATTTTATTCTGCCTATTTACAGGATAAACTGGAATATGAAAGTTTTATCATGAATGCGGGAATTCGCTATGATGCATTCGAACCAAATACCAAACATATCAATGATCTGATTGACCCTGAAGGAGATGAATCAGAAAGCAAGAATAAAACAATGTGGTCACCCAGAATTGGTGTGGCATTTCCGATTACGGATGAAGGAATATTGCATTTCTCCTATGGTCATTTTTATCAAATGCCCACACTTAGGAAATTATTTCTCACTAGTATTTTTGGTGCAGGACTTTCACCAAGTATTGGGTATGGTAATTTAAAACCCGAAAAAACTGTAATGTATGAATTTGGATTACAGCAGCAATTAAGTCAGTATCTGGCTATCAATAGCAGTATTTTTTATAAGGATATTCGAAATCTTTTAGCACTACAATCTATCCATTATAATTCCCCTATATATGGTCCATCCGACTATGCAATTTATTTAAATAAAGATTATGCCATGGTGAAGGGGATTACCATCAGCTTAACAAAAAGATGGGATCCTATATCAAGATTGTCTGCTTTTCTTGATTATTCTTACCAAACTACTGAAGGAAACAGTACAAATAGTGGGTCTTTCTTTTTTAACGCATTGACAGGTGAAGAGGAGGAAAAGAAAATTGTTTCTTTATCATGGGATCAAAGTCATGTATTTAATTCTACCATCACAATTACTGAACCAGGCCCAAAAGGATGGGGAATTAGTTTTATCGGAAAATTGAGCACTGGTTGGCCTTATACTCCAAATATTCCAAATGCAAATTATGTCCCTTATCCAAACAGTTCACGGAAACCAGTTCAAAAGTCACTGGATATGAGATATTATAAAGTAATTCCCCTGGCCAAACTGGAATTTGAACTATTCATAAAAGTTTATAATGTTTTTGATACTCGAAATGAAAAATATGTTTATACCGATACAGGTCGATCTGGTTATACCTATGTAAATCGTTCACTTCAAGAAACAGAAGCATTCAAAAGTCATTATGGAGAACCGGGTGTACATACTTGGGATGAATATCATAATCGACCGGATTATTACAGCGCACCAAGATTAGTGACTATAGGTTGGAGCATTAACTTATGAGTCCAAAAAAACTACATTTAAGTTTTTTGATCGGACTGGTTCTGATCTTTGGAAACCTAACCAAAGCAGCATTCCCATTTTTATTAGATAAAGACTTCAAAGATGGCCCTAAGAAAGAATGGAGTCAGTCTAAGTTTGAACGGTATTACCAATGGACAGAAAGAAATCGCGCCCGCATTTTAGATGATGATGAACAGATTCTACGTCGCCAATATGCAATTATCACAGGGAATAAGATTACATCTGAGATTTGGAATTATGGTTCTATATCTAGGCCTGGTAATAGAATCACAGATATTATTTGGGAAGGTTTGGGATATGGATATGAGTTTGGCCCGTTTATTTGTGCTGAAGTTTCGGTTCCACCCAATAGTCATCCGGATGCTTATCCAAAAGTAGAGAATGGTGACACAACTTGGTTTGCCAGAGTAATTAGTGATGGTTTAGTAACAGACCCTGAACGATCTCCGGATGGGTCAGAGTTTTGGACTTGGGAGCCTTTGGCTCACAGTGATGAAGGTGTTTATTTTGCGGATCCAACTTCTGAAAAGATTCCAACATCAAGTGATATAGATCGTGATCTAGATGGAAAACCTGATAGTTGGGCAGATGATTGGTATAATCCCAATTTAAAAGATTATGTTTGGCCAGGAGATTTAAAACAAGGTTCATCCAATGCAGATGAAGAAGCATTTTTTGTATGTGATGATCGCAGGAACAAAGAATTTGAGTATTATCCTTTTCCAAATGATTCTTCGCGAAAGGGTTTGGGCTTACAGATTGAATATCGATATTACCAATGGGCAAATCCATTAGCAGAAGATATCATTTTTCTAATCTATAAAGTGACTAATAAAAGTGAAAAAGATCTTCATGAAGTGATCTTTGGCATGTGGGGTGACCCTCATATTGGAGGCCCGAGTGATTGGAGTGATGATTTATCCTATTTTGATCATGAATTAAATATGGTTTATTGTTGGGATGAAGATGGTAGTGCGAGTGGAAGTGCCAGAAACCCTGGTTTTTTTGGGTATAAGTTTTTAGAAAGTCCTGGGAATCCTTATGATGGATTAGATAATGATAATGATGGAATGATAGATGAAAGTCGAAATAATAATGAAGATGATGATAATGACTGGGATATTGAAAATGACGATATTGGTATAGATGGTGTTCCAAACACGGGTGACTGTGGTGAGGGTGATGGAGTACCGACAGCTCCAATTGATTGTGATAAAGAATATGATATTCGTGCACCAGGTGAACCTAATTATGAATGGACAGATTTAGATGAAGCAGATATGGTTGGGCTAACCGGTTTTTCGTCCCCATCATTTTCGGGAACAACAATTGCAGCTGATGATCGTGTTTTTAATGATTTTTTGCAACCAGGTGTTTTTGATTCTGCAAATGCCACCCAGGCTGGAGATTATGTATTTATTTATAGTTCTGGTCCCATTGACCTCCCGGCAGGTGAAACAAGAAGGTTCTCTATTGCATTACTCGTTGGAGAAGACCATGATGATCTTACTTTGAATGCTATTACAGCGCAGGATATTTATGAAAGGAATTATCAATTCGCTAAACCGCCTGAAAAACCTATTATCACTGCTGTTCCTGGGGATGAACAGGTCACTTTATTTTGGGACAACAAAGCGGAAGAGTCTATTGACCCTATATCAAACGAATATGATTTTGAAGGCTATGTAATCTATCGAAGTACGGATCCACAATTTTTGGATCAACAAACAATTACAGATGATTTTGGTACTAAATTTCTTTTTGAACCATTAAAAATGGTTAATGGAGCACCTGCAAGATTTGATCTTGAGAATGAATACTATGGCCTTAGTTCTGTAGTTTATTCCGGTAGGGGGACTCACTATAATTTAGGTGAGAATACTGGGCTGGTTCATTCATTTATAGATTCTAATAATGTGATTAATGGTCAAACTTATTACTATACTGTTGTTTCTTATGATCATGGTGACGTGGATTTGCAGATTCCACCTACAGAATGTTCCAAAACTATTACAGTTAACCCTGAAACAAATGAGCTAATTCTTGATGTAAATACTAGGAGGGTTGTCCCGAGATCACCATCTACAGGATATGTGCCCGGTAGCATCAATGGATTTATTGAGCATCCTTCAGGTGTATCCACAGCTACCATTCATTTAGAAATTGTTGGTCCAGATGAAGTAGAAAATGACAACATGTTTCAGCTAACCTTCAAAGAATCACCTACGCGCTATAGCTTGAGAGATTTAACACCCATTGAAGAACAAATCACAATTAGATTAGATCAATTTGTTGGTTTGTTAAAGGAGAATATTGTTGGTGAATCTGTTCTCGTTATTGATGAAAATGGGAATGAATATATTCAGGGTAATGATTATGAAATATTATATGATTTGGGGAAAATTAGGGGTATACCTTCAGGGGCAATGTTAAATGATCAAGTTTATACTATAACATATACCTATTCCCCATTCATAGATAGTGAGCATGTACAGTCTGAACAATTAAATCCAATTTTTGATGGGATAAATATTACAGTTCAGGATGTAGTATTGGCTCTGGATCAATCAAGTACAGGTTGGTCTTCTTCATCTAGATCAAATTGGATTGGTGATGTCATACCATTTAATGATGCAGACCAATTCATGTATCCTGGAGATTATGAGATTAGGTTTTTTGATGAAATTGCTGATACCAGTAGTAGCGCGTTGCATTCATCTTTTGGGTACTCAAGGATGAATTTTCAAGTTTGGGATGTCACTATTGGGCGGGAGTTAGCTCAAGAAGAAGTAACCATAATTGAAGAAGGTGATTCAGATAGCCTTTGGACACCCGGGGATCGTGCAATTATAATGGAAGGTGATCCTCTCAGACCTAAGTGGGAATTCACTTTTTTTCAACCTGAATTTGGTGATACAATACCTCCTGTAAATGGGGATGTATTTTTCATAGGAACTCATCGACCATTTTCTGCGAGTGATACTATGACTTTCTCAACGATTGCAAGTGATTATAACAGTAATACAGCACAAAATGAATTGAAAAATATTTCTGTTGTGCCAAACCCTTATGTTGTAACGAATGTGTTAGAACAATTGGATTTACAGAACCATCAAGATAGAGGCTCTCGAAAAATTTACTTTAATCATTTACCTATGCAATGTACCATTTCTATTTATACAGTTTCAGGTGATCATGTCCAAACATTGAATCACGATACTGAAATGAATAATGGGCAGGAACATTGGGATTTGACCACAAAAGATAATTTTCCATTAGCTTTTGGTGTATATATTTATCATGTTAATGCACCAGGCGTGGGTGAGAAAATTGGAAGGTTTGCAGTTATAAAATGATACAAAGATTATTACACATAACATTCATATCATCTATCCTCTTTGGGCAGTATGGAAACAATCAAATTATTACTAAATCGGGTACTACAGTGGCTCAGTTTCTAAAAATAGGAGTGGATGCGCGCAGTACAGGAATGGGAAATGCAGGTGTTGGTTTGACATCTAATTTGAGTAGTATGTTTTGGAATCCAGCTGGATTAGCAAGCATCCAAGGTATTGGTATTCAATTTGGAAACCATGATTGGCTTGCTACTATGAAACATCAACATATTTTTACAGGAATTTCTCTTCAAGGGGCAGGTGTATTAGGATTTGGAGTCATCAGCCTTTCTTCACCGGAAGATCTCGTAAGAACTGTTGTAAAACCTGAAGGAACCGGTGAAAAATTTTCTACAAATGATTTAGCGGTTAATCTAAGCTATGCCCGTTCTTTGACGGATAAATTTTCCCTAGGTGGCACCATTAAATATATCCAACAGAATATTTGGCATGCAACGGCGAGTACTTTTGCTGGAGATATTGGAGCATTATTTACAACACCATTTAAAGGAGTAAGACTTGGTGCATCCATAAGTAATTATGGTGGTAAAATGAAATTGGAGGGGAGAGATCAAAAGATCAGTGTGGATCCGGATCCAGGGAATGAAGGAAATGTTGAGTTTATAAATGCAAATCTTGAAACAGAATCTTTTCCAATACCATTATTTTTCCGCGTTGGTATTTCTGGCGAATTCATTAATTCTAATAGTTTAAAACTTACTTACGGCTTTGATGCGCTACACCCCAATGATAATTCTGAGTATGTAAATATGGGCATGGAAGCAGTTTTTAATAATCTTGTTTCCGTACGTACAGGAATTCCTTCTTTATTTAAAGAAGAGTCAATTGAAGGTCCGACATTTGGTGTAGGATTGGATTATCGTATTTGGAGAACGGCGACCATTTTGAAATTGGATTATTCAATTTCAGATTTTGGGCCTTTAGGTTCTGTAGAGCGGCTGTCAATAGGGTTTAATTTTTAATCTATAAATATTTATTATTGAATTGAAACGAAATTTCTCATTTCAATTTTTATTATTATTTAATCTTATATTTTCCCAAGTTGGGGATTTGGGGCCATTAATTGATAAATATCCTTCTCTTCAAGTCCATGACAGTTTATCTTTCTTCATACATGAAGGAAAATCTTCTCAAATTGATTATTTATTAGAAGGTGGTGCGCTTGAGATTGAAAGTGAATCTGTCATTAGTGTAACATTTTCTATACTTAATGAAAGAGGTCAATCTAAATCTTATTTGGGCAATCTATTCCAAGGTGAAAACTCGGGTACAACCTTTGCAACATTTACCAATGAATCAAATGAAAAATTTAGTCAATTTTCCTATACTATAATTGATAATGAATTATTACAAATTAAATCAGTAATTGGATTTATTCCTGATTTAGAGATAATTCAGGCTACTTCACGCCCGATGAATATGATGGATGGTGATGTTCCAAAACCCATCATTGTTACAAGAGAAGAATGGGGAGCAGAACCTCCAAAATATTCCTATAGTAACCATCCCTATATTGATAAGCTGACACTTCATCATGCAGCCTGTTGTAGTGCAGAAAATTTAGCTGAGGGTAAAAGTCAAGTTAGGTGGATTCAGGATTTTCATCAGAATGGACGAGGATGGAATGATATAGCATACCATTTTCTTGTAGATCGTGGCGGTAATATTTATCAGGGCCGACCTGAGACAGTTGTTGGGTCACACGTAGGTGGTGCAAATACAGGGAATATAGGTGTCTGCCTATTGGGATGTTACCATCCACCTGAAGAAAATTGTTTTCAGACAATGACATCTGAAAGTCGAGAATCTATTTTGCAATTATTTGGTTGGATTTCAGATGCTTACCAGCAAAATCCAGCATCACTTCTTGGTCATAGGGATTATTTTGGTAATACTGCATGTCCTGGTGATAATGTTTGGTATGAATTGCCAAATATTCGAATAGATATTGTTGAATATATGGAGTCTATGGAGATTCCACCAATTTCATTTTTTCAACCGGCCTTTCCAAACCCGTTTTCTACCCAAGTTACATTTAGCATCGAATTAACTAACGGTACTGACTTATATATAGATATTTTTGATCTTCTTGGGAGAAAGGTAAAAACTTTATATGGCACCGACTTGATGCCTGGAATTAAGCATTTAAGTTGGGATGGGAAAAATGATCTTGGCCAAAAATTAGGTAATGGTTTATACTTTGCCCACCCGGAAAATGAATCTGGTTTAGAAACTGTGAAACTTGTTTTAATAAAATAGTGTTTTTTTCTTAGTAGGATTGAATAAAATCCAAGGGCGAAGTACCTTTCTTTATTTCCTTTAATAGTTGGTCATTACCCCACAGTCGGTTTAAGTGTTTTTCTTTAAATGTAATATTTTCGGAATACATGGAGTAAAGAGTAAATAAAGTAACTATACCTGTATTTACACTATTATAATTATTTCGATCTATAATAACAATTTCTATACCGGCACATTTTTCATCTTGAAATTTTGGGTAAGTGGACATTCCCGGAATGGAAATAGGCGTAAATAAGACGGGCTTAAATACAACTCCTGGTAATTGATATTTATTGAGTCTTTGAGATAAAAGTTTTCCATCTACCCATGGTGCACCAATTAGTTTAAATGGATTTTGGGTTCCACGACCTTCACTCAAATTTGTTCCTTCAATGATACACATACCAGGGTAAATAATGGCTGTTTCTAAGTCCGGAATATTAGGTGACGGTTTTACCCAAGGTAAATCAGTTTCGTCAAACCAAAGATTATTTTTCCACCCCTCCATATCGATTATTTCTAATTCTGGAAGGGGAGAGATCCACTTTTCTTGGATTATTTTATTGCCCAAATCACCCACGGTCCCACCATAACGAATTGGGATTGGATAATAACCCACAAAAGTTTGATAATCCAGTTTCAAGATAGGTCCTTCAATAATATCGCCTCGAATTGGATTAGGACGATCCAAAACGATCACTGAGATTCCTAGTTCCCCAGCAGATTCCATGACTAATCCTAACGTGGTAATATAGGTATAAAACCGAGCACCAATATCTTGGATGTCATAAAGAATTAAATCGATCCCTTCAAGCATCTCAATTGAAGGTTTCCGGGTTTTTCCGTAGAGACTTATGACTTCAGGTAAGTTCAGATTACTTTCTGAATAGGTGACTTTCTCTCCAGCATCTGCCTCCCCAAAAAGCCCATGTTCCGGAGAAAATATCACTTTCAAATCCACATCGTCCATGGTCATGAGTCGCTTGTAGTTAGGAATACCAAATCGATCTATTCCGCTATGATTGGTAACCAGCGCAATAGATTTTCCCTGAATGACATTTTTCTTTTTTTCCAACAGTACATCCAAGCCTGTCAAAACATGAATTTTTTCAACAGTTGGATTTAGTTTTGCCTTATATTTTTCCAACTGTTCTTGATGAATTGATGGATGTTCCGTTTGGGCTAAAAGGATATGGAGTAAAAGGAGAAAGGAAATCCGGTGAATCATTTTAATAAAGTCACTTTCCTGGATTGAACTGTTTTTCCATTACTGATAGAAACAAGATATAAGCCTGTCGGACTTGGTTGACCTTTTTGATCTAACCCGTCCCAGGTAAAACTGGATTTATTTTGGATTGAAGTCAGGGTTGATTGTTTCACAACTCTACCCAAAATATCTGTAATGGTTATTATTATTGTTTCGTTTATTATTGATGAAAATTTAAGTGTAAAGGAAGTATTAGTTGGATTGGGATACAATTTATTGATTACAGGGGAAGATGGCATTAGGGTTGGTAAATTATTTTCAATTGCCAGTTGTGATTGATACAAATTCATAATCTCTATCATAAGCTCATTTCGTTTAGATTCGGGGTAAATTGTTTCGAATCCAACTGCAAGATAAACCAACCCACCATCCACATTACCTGATCCAAATGTGCCCACATATTCAACTCCCATACCACCTTGTGTTGAATAATTCACTCCGTCATATTTTGCACAAATCGAAGCGTCTCCTACCGGAAAAATTCCATCGGGCCAATCAACATCGTAAGTACCTTGGGAACCATCATCAAAGGTAATCCCTGCGATGTCGTCCAAGGTGCTATTATTAACCCCATATCCACTATAAACATTACTACCAGCTGCATCGGAGATATAATCTGCTTTTAAATAATTAGTATAAAATTGATGATCCGATGTACTGCCTTGCCCGGAAAGGTCATAACCAATTTCTGATCCGGAGACGAATAAAAATCTTCCACTTTCTAAAAAAGATTTCACTAGGGTTTGCTCTGTACCCGTAAAAGCACTGGTGGATGTTCCCTCCTCGCCAAGAATCCAATCAACATAATCATAATCGGTTAACAAAATATTTCCATTTATCACTGCTTCATTGGACGCTGAATCAAATGAATATCCTGCTATATGTAGTGCACTGCCATGTTGGCGAATAAAATCAAACGTATTATTTGTCCCTGCCATTCTATCGAACCCATTCACGATTAAGCAATAAACATCTTCGTTGCTTGGCACCACACCCAGCATTTCTGTTGGATCACTATTCCCAAAAATATTTGTTGCAACGACTTTAATGAAATATGTTTCTTCTTCGTTTAAATCACTAATTAATATTGGGTTTTCGGAAAAAATACCAATAGTATCACTATCTAATTCAATTTCAAGATAATCTCTTATAACAATGAATTCATCGGCCCCGCTTGCACCACTAAAATCGAGTTGAATTTCACCTCCTCCAATATTTTTAATAGATAGGTCAGTTGGAGAAGTGGGAGGCAGTCCTCCACTAAATTTGGCATAAAGAAGTTCCCACAGATCCGGGTTGGTACCGTCATAACCCAATGCCCATATGCCGACACCTTTCAGATCATGATAAAGTGCAAAATCATATTTTAATGCAAGAGAGAGGCTATCATCATACCATCCTTGATTCCAGTTTGGATCTTGATAATAATACCAGGGTGTTTGGGAAGATTCATGCCATTGTTTTCCAAAGGAAAGGGCAAGTGGTTCCATTTCAGAGTATGTTTTTGAAACTCCAGTTCCAGTAGTTGCTGAACCTGGTGCGTTAGATGTAGTTGGCCATTCGTAGCCATAGTAAGGTATACCCAAGATCAATTTGTCTGCTTGAAAATTGGTTTTTTCCAAATAATCCAGCACTGTCCAGGTGAGTGTGTAACCGGGACCGGTCAAGGGAGAAACAGGTCCTGCTGTAGAGCTTCCACTCCAATGATAAGCGTATCCCATGATAAAGAGACCATCACTGATTGTTGCCAATGCATTATAATCCCAAGCATCATTCCAATCTACGGCTGGCATGGCCAAGGTCACTTGTGAACCTGGAATCTCAGAATGAAATGTTTCGGTAAGATCTGTAATAAATGTAACCATATTCTCTTTTTGAGAGGCAGGAAAAGATTCAAAATCAACATTAACACCATCAGCATTTCCCGCTTGTACCTGTGCCAATAGATTATCGATCAGGTTTTGACGATAGGTTGTATTGCTGAGCAAAGTTTCAATTCCACTGGAACTAAATAGCGTGACACATAAAACAACATTTGTACCGTGATCATGCGCCTCGTTGATCAGATCGGTAATAGGCCATCCGTGAAGATTCTCCAAACTGCCATTCGTGTTTGCTTCAGCGCTGAAATAGGCCAAAGTAGAAATGAGATCAAAATTATAATTCTGCCAGGAAGTCCCCATCCAATAAGGGTGATAGCCAAACACATCTCTAGATGGTATCCGATCTCGTACAACTTTTGGTCTGATGGGATCTATATTATGTAATTCAGGGAGAATATAATTTTGGTTATAGTATTCCAACTGGGTTTGGTGGATACTCGGAACAGTTTGACCAAATAAACAACCAACCAGTACTATTATTATATAAACTCTAAATATCACAGCCTGAAAAAATATCTTCAATTGTTTCACGTTTTCGGATCAAGGTTGAATTGTTTCCATTTAAAAGAACTTCGGCAGCACGAGGTCGTGTGCAAAATTGATGGGACATTGTATAGGAATACGCACCTGTATCCATGACTGCAATTAAATCACCTTCATTTACATCAGGGAATTCCCGATCTACTGCAATCCGATCCGTATTTTCACAAATACGCCCTGTAATATCCACTTTATGGTTTTTTGGTGCATACGGGTCTCCCACTTTATAAATCCGATGATAAGCCCCATAAAGGGCAGGGCGCATTAATGTTTCCATGCCTGCATCCACGCCAATATAAGATTTATAACTGTCTTTTTTCCCTGTCACTTGTGTGAGCAAAATTCCTGTATCACCCACGACTGATTTTCCAGGTTCGATCCACAGAGCAGGTTTTTGTTCGTTATGTTTATCGAAGTAAGCATGATAATTATTTGCCACATTTTGGAAAACTTTATTGAAGTCTAAAGGCGCTTCATCATCATGGTAAGGAATTCCGTATCCACCTCCCAGGCTAATATAATCCATATGGATATCTAATTCTTTTTTTAGCAATCTAACTGCTTTTAAAATTTCTTTGATGAGCTTTGGGTAATAGTCAGGATCTAATACTCCTGATCCAGTCATAGATTGAATCCCAAATTTTGAAATGCCTGATTCCTTGGCGAGTCGGTATGCTTTC
>CAXCBH010000030.1:0-11971 GCA_963980675.1 uncultured bacterium
AATGAGCGCTGGAGCAATCTTCCAGGTAAATAAATAAAGTGGAAGGTTCCATGGAGAAATACAGCCCACTACCCCCAATGGTGAACGAATTAATTTGTTTTGAGATTGATCACTATTCAACTCGGATTCAAATTGAAACGCAAGCCCGAATTCCGCAAAGAAACGGAAGTTGGAAACCGCACGGGGAATATCAACGGATTTGGCCAGAGATATAGGTTTACCTGTGTCTCGTGATTCATATTCAGCAAATTCATTTAACCGAGATTCAATTCCATCAGCAATCTTGTTTAAATAGCCTGCTCTTTCTTCAACGGAAATTCCTGACCAAAACTTAAAAGCAGATTGTGCAGATTGGTAAGCATTTTCAACATCATTAGAATTGGAATCGGCAACATTGGAATATATCAAACCGGTTGCCGGTTCATAAACATCCAAATACTGATTGGAATTTGGTGGAACGAATTCGCCATTAATAAAATTGTTAATTGAAATCATTCAATAAATTCCAACTTAATATCCACCGCGGAAGCCTGTGTCGTTATGGCGCTCATGGAAACGGCATCAATTCCTGTCCAAGCATAGGATTCCAATGTATCATAATTGATTCCGCCGCTGGCTTCGACAAAGATTGTTTCACCATTTGGATGACTACGAATAATAGTGACTGCATTTTGCACAAGTTTAGGACTCATATTATCCAAAAGGAAACCATCCACATCCATGTCCAATCCTTCTCGGAGTTGATCCAGTGTATCCACTTCCAATTCGATGGGCAGATTATTCCTGTTTTGTTCACGAGATAATTCGACGGCTTCTTTTACACTTCCAGCAACTTGAAGGTGATTATCTTTAATCAAAATTCCTGATGAAAGATTTAAGCGATGATTCCATCCCCCACCAACTGAAACAGCATATTTTTCAAATAATCGAAGTCCCGGTGTGGTTTTTCGTGTATCCATGACTTTGAAATTATCCGGCAAATTCAAATCACAATATTTTTTTGTTTCAGTGCTGATACCACAAAGCCGTTGGATCAAATTTAAAGAAACACGTTCATAGGTAAGGATATCACCGGCAAATCCTTTAATAGTTGCCAATGTTACTCCAGAGTTCACCTGCTGTCCGTCTTCAATTTCAATTCCAATTTTGCAGGATTCTGGGAAGCAATAAGGAATGACAGATGACCCACAAAAGACAAAATCCTCGCCGGAATTGATTTGTGCAATAACAGGCGTGGATGCGGTAATAATAGCCTCAGTGGTTATATCTCCATTAGGAATATCTTCTTCCATAAAATGGGCAATCTGTTCGCGAACCCAATCCGAATTCAAGGATGTTTTTTGCTCATATTCGATACGTTTTTTCATTAGGCACCAAAACGTCCACCATCCACTGAAACATCGTGACCATTAATATAGCTAGAGCCGTCCGAAGCTAAAAATGCCACTACAGATGCAATTTCTTCCGGTTTTCCCAACCTTTTCAAAGACGTATTATTCTTCCAGATTTCGTTAATGTATTCCGATGTAACACCCATGGTTTTTGCCTTTGATTCTGCTAAAGATTGAAGTCGGTTTGTTGCAGTATAACCGGGGAGTACATTATTGACGGTTATACCGAATTCACCCAACTCAAGTGCCAGTGTTTTGGCCCATTGGGCTACGGCCCCACGAATTGTGTTAGACACGCCTAAACCCGGAATTACCTGTCGAACCGATGTAGAAATGATATTAATGATTCGCCCTTCGCCCAGTTCTTTCATTCTTGGAACTACTGCTTTTGCCATGATTTGATTACAGATCAAAAGTCGTTCAAAAGCTTCCCTAAATTCATCTTCTTTGGCATCAATAAGCGCGCCGCCATGGGGACCACCAGAATTATTCACCAATATATTCGCTTGATCTATAATGACTTTCATATGGTTTGTAATTTTCTCTTTTAATTGATCTGGTTCATTAAAATCAGCACATAAGGAAAAATGGACCTGTCCATGATCTGTTGAAAGTTCTGATAATGTTTGGTCTAACTTTTTCTGGTTCCGCGCAACCAATGTTAGGGATGCACCTCGTTGCGCCATGAGTAATGCGCTGGCTTTCCCTATACCGTCTGTAGAACCGCAAAGGATGGCGTGTTTGTTGTTAAGGGATAAATTCATTTTTTAAAATGGTAACCAAGATTCTTTTTAATATTTTCTGGCAATTCAGGTAATGCGGATCTTGGAATAAAGAATGTGGATAGGTCTGCCAATTCCGAAAATATCTTATGGCGATCAGCAGTTTTTTGTAAATAAGCATGCCCTGACGATCCACCGGTACCAATCTTTGCGCCGATCATTCTTCTTACCATGAGTGCATGGCGTTGACGCCAAGTAGTAAAAAGTTCATCAACATCCATAAGCCTAGATAATAAATTAAAAGGTGAATGGAGGATAGGTTCATCCCGATATAGAAAGATCAATAATGCTGCTTTGGTGGCTTTATGGGATAATCGTTTTTTCTTTTTTTCAATCAAGATATTGTGTTTATCAGGGTCTATCATGGATTCAAAAGAAGCAACCGCACGTTCATGATCTTTTAAATGATACTCAATTTCTTCTTTTGTATGAGTTGGATTGTTTTTTATGGTTTCTTCTTCATTTTGGAGCATGTTTCGAATTGCAGCACTATATTGTTCCCAAAAATTGAACCCTTCGAAAGATAAAAATGGAGTTCGTTCCAGCCAATTTTCTAAAAGATCAAATAAAGATTTTTCATTTTCGGCTTTCATTACATCTTTCTTTCCAGAATCCAATAATGGATTTTTATAATCCTGATTTCCATAATTTATTCTTTCATTGATCTGAAGACCCAATTTATTCTCCAGAACCCTAAATTGTGCGCTCTGGAATCCCGATGAGGGAAACAAATCATCCCGAAACTCTAAGAAATCCATGGCTGTCATTGTTTCCAATACTCTGATCTGATCAATTAATACTTTTTGGATTTCAATAATCCTTTCTAATCTGGAGACAGCCAAGCTAACATCCGATTCATCCACGGAATCCTGACCAAATAAATCCAGTACCGAATCCAATTCATGGAGAACCTGTTTGAACCAAAGTTCATACACCTGATGGATAATAATAAAAAGCATCTCATCGTGCGCCGGTGTGCCCCGTTCAGCACTTTTCAAATCTTGACTATTCAGAATTTTGTCTAATTTTAAATAATCTGCATAGTTAAGTAATTTTTTATCTGACATAGTTCAATCCCATTCGAATCCGGAGACACTATCTATCTTTGTGTTGATTTCAATTGTATTATAATCCTGCATTTCCGAAATAAAATAATATAAGAATTTCGTTGATTCACTATCATCTAACCAAACAGAATCCGGGAGGCCAAATGTATCAATCACATCCTTTTCAGCAGGATTATCACGCAGGAATTCCCAAATCTCATACTCGGACATGTATCCCCGAGAAAAAAGTGTTTCCTGAACCATTTCCGGGTTAGACTTTTTAGTTGGAGGCATGGTTATGGGCTTAGGTGGTGGTGGCGAACCACAAGAAATAAGAATTAAACTAACTAATAATAAGGGTTTGTACATCGGTAGAAAATACCGAGAATGAATTCGGCCAAACAATAAGCAAATGTAAAGTATTATTAATTAGTGTAATAATAATACCTCCATCATGTCTAAAGGAATAATTTTAACACACTTTGATTATTAGGAATATGTGGAAATCAACCTGTGAAACGATTTATTTTTATCTTATTCGTATCTTTTCTTCAAATGATAAATGGATTACCTTTGTGATTCGATTTTTAAAGGAAAATAATAAATGTCAATAAACCTAGATAAAGAACGCTTCTATTATAACCCCGATTTTTTAGGAAGCGATCAAGCTCGATCAGTTCGAATTTTATCCGAGTATTACGGACCACTTCAACGGTTTCAAAAAAATAAAATTGTAGACACCATTGTATTTTTCGGTTCTGCTCGTACTCTTTCCAAAGATGATGCCCAAAACGCTTTAGATAATGCACCCAAGAATGTAGACAAGCAAACAATGAAACGATTGAAGTCTGATTTGAAAATGAGCATCTATTACGAAGATGCCCGAGTATTAGCTAGCAAATTAACTACATGGAGTAAAGAATTAAAAGGGACTAAACGTCGCTACATTATTTGTTCTGGAGGCGGACCCGGTATTATGGAAGCATCCAATCGTGGCGCTGCAGAAGCGGGAGGAATCAATGTTGGGCTCACTATTTCTCTACCACACGAAGCATCCGGGAATGAATGGATAACCAATGATCTCGATATGAAATTTCATTACTTTTTTATGCGTAAATTTTGGTTCTTGTACTTGGCAAAAGCCCTTGTTGTTTGGCCAGGTGGATTTGGTACATTAGATGAACTGATGGAATGCTTAACATTAATTCAAACTCAAAAGATCAAAAAACGATTACCCATTGTGTTATATGGAAAAGAATTTTGGGAAAATGTGGTTAATTGGGATTATCTAGTAGATGTGGGTACTATTTCCGAGGAAGATTTAAACCTATTTCATATTTCTGATGATATCAATGACACATATCAGTACGTCACAAATTTTATTGAGAAGTATCAACATATAGGACCAAACTTTTGATGAAAAATTTTCTCAAATTTATCTTCATCCTATCCTTCGCAGTTTCGCAGACAGAACCTGTAAAAGACATCCATTCAAATAAACCACGTGTATGGGCATTGACCCATGCTATGATTCATACCGAGCCCGGTGATTTCATCAAAGATGGCACCATTGTTATCCGGAATGGAAAAATCGAAAAAGTTGGTCGCTATATTCAAGTTCCCAGTGATGCGTACGAGATTGACCTAGAAGGTGCCAATGTGTATGCAGGTTTCATTGATGGCTGGTTGGAAGTAAAAAAAGATGAAAAAGTCAAAAGTCCTGATGACCATTGGAATGATAGAATGCAACCAGAATACAGAGCAAAAAATGACCTGAAAATCAAAGAAAAGGAATTGAAAGCTCTTTATTCCATTGGAATCACCGCTGCACACGTTGTTCCTGAAAAAGGTATTTTCAAGGGAAAATCTGACCTTGTTATTTTAAATAATAAAAATGTGTCCGTCGCCAAAGACGTTGCCCAAATCATGACTTTTAAAACCGGTGGATGGGGTGAACCTTATCCCCATTCGTTGTTAGGTATTATTGCTTTTATACGACAATCTCTTCTAGATGCAAAATGGTACGGAAGATCCACAGAAATTATTGAGAAATTTCCTGAAGAGAATGAACCCATACCTCTAAATCCATCCCTTGCAGCCCTTGAAGAATTCAGAGCAAATCATCGACCCATGCTTTTTAAAACTCGTGAAGAACACGGTGTACTTCGTGCTTTAAAAATTGCAAATGAATTCAATCTGAATCCTTGGATTTTTGGCAGTGGATTCGAATACCGACGGTTGGATAAAATAATCACGGGAAACCCTTTTATCATTTTACCATTGGAGTTCCCTTCAAAACCAAAAGTAACTGACCCTTACATTGCACTTCAATATTCAACAGAACAATTAAAGCATTGGGATATGGCTCCGGATAATTTTAAAAAAATCTATGATGCCGGAATGCAATTTTGTTTCACTGCTAGCCCATTGAAAAAGAAAACAGTTTTTCGAACCAATTTGCAAAAAATTATAGATCGAGGTTTACCGCGTGATGTAGTATTGGCAGCACTCACAACCTTCCCTGCTGAAGCCATGGGTGTAGGCAAAACTTTAGGGAAAATACAGCCAGGATATATGGCAAATCTTGTGGTAACTGATGGTGATTATTTTGACCCAAAATCACGGATTATTTCTCTTTGGCTTTCTGGTGAAGAAAATTATATGGCTCCGAGATTTCGGTTAAACGCTAAGGGAACATGGGCACTAAATCTTCATAAAAAAGAGTATGTATTAGAATTTTCTCTGCCAAAAGCAAAAACAACCAAAGGGAATGGAAAAGGTAAACCAACTTTCGGCGGAAAACTAGGTGGTTCTATTATAGTGGGAGAAGTAAAAATAAAACTTGGGAATATCGATATTTATGAATCTGACATTTCATTTACATTGGATGGAAAATCACTGGGATTTAAAGGAATCTTGGCATTTAATGGTCAATTATCTCCCGATGAAATAACAGGTCTTGTGCACGATGGCTCCGGGAAAAATTTCCAATTCTCTGCAAAACGAACCGGGAAAAAAGAGCCAAAGCCAAGGATACCGGATGTTGCCAGTAATGCTCAAATATTTTATCCGGAAGGAGCTTACGGTCTTTCCGATGACATGATCTCACCCAATGCAGTTTTAGTAAATGATGCTACAATCTGGACATGCGGACCGAAAGGTGTTCTTGAAGATTGGGACATTCTTTTCGTGGATGGGAAAATAAAAGAAATTGCTCCAGATATTACAGTAACTCAGGGGAGTGCACTGGTTATAGATGCCACTGGAAAACATGTGACACCAGGACTAATAGATTGTCACAGCCATTCTGCGGCTTCATCTATTAATGAAGGGGCTCAAGCCGTAACTGCGGAAGTTAGAATTCAGGATGTTCTTTTTGCCGACGATATTAATGTATATCGACAATTGGGCGGGGGGCTCACCACAGCCAATGTGCTTCACGGATCAGCAAACCCTATTGGTGGACAAAATGCTGTGATCAAACTTCGTTGGGGGGTAGGACCAGAAGATTTATTATTTAAAAAAGCGCCGCAAGGAATAAAATTTGCTTTAGGTGAAAATGTAAAACAGGCGAATTGGCCGGGGACACGCTATCCCCAAACTCGAATGGGTGTTGAACAAATCATTCGAGATGCTTTTCGAGCAGCACAAGACTATCGTCATCGTCATAAAACTTATGATCGAAACTCTAAAACTCAACGGAAAAATGTTCCACCAAGAATAGATCTGGAGTTAGAGGCTCTGGCAGAAATATTAGAAGGGACACGACTCCTTCACTGTCATTCATATCGTCAGGATGAAATTTTGATGCTGACTCGGATTGCGGAAGATTTTGGGTTTACCATTGCCACTTTCCAACATGTGCTTGAAGGATATAAAGTTGCAGAACGAATCGCAGAACACGGTGCTGGTGCATCCACTTTTTCCGATTGGTGGCAGTATAAGTATGAAGTGATTGATGCTATCCCCTATAACGGAACTTTAATGGCGAAAAATGATGTTCTCGTTTCTTTTAATTCTGATGATAATGAGTTAGCGCGCCGTTTGAATACAGAAGCGGTAAAAGCGGTCAAATATGGCGGATTGGATGAACAGGGGGCTTTAAATTTTGTGACCATTAATCCTGCCAAACAATTAAAAATCGATCAATGGGTTGGTTCTCTTGAAGAAGGTAAAGATGCTGATTTTGTGATTTGGGATGGAGCACCTTTAGATATTTATTCACATGTACAAGAAACCTGGATCGAGGGCACCCGCTATTTCTCCGTTGATGAAAATGATAAATTGGAAGAACGTGATAAAAATATTCGACAAGATTTAATCCAGAAAATTTTATCTACCACATCCAGTTCCGGGGGGAAAGAAATGAAGCCAAACGGTGCATCTCCTCACCATGGACATAATTGTGAAATAGGTGATAAACATCTATTTGGATGGGATGTGAATTAATGAGACATATATTTTTATTTCTTCTCATTTCTACCCTTTTTTCCAATGATCAAATTCCTGGAACCGACCAGAAGCGCCCCATACTTTTAAAAGGTGGAACGCTTCATACTATATCTGGCGAAATTCTTGAAGGGCATGATCTCCTGTTTGCCAATGGAAAAATTGTAACTATTGATGAACAGATTCAACCCTCCCCGGAAACGGATGTGTATGATATTTACGGTAAACATGTGGTTCCCGGTTACATTGCCGGATATACGCGAATTGGTTTAACAGAGATCAGTGCAGTGAAACAAACCAACGATCATTCTGAAATTGGTGAGATCAATCCAAATGTTAGGGCCAATGTGAGTTATAATCCAGATTCGGATTTGATTCCCGTAACACGTTCAAACGGGGTACTCATTGTTAATTCTGCCCCATCATCTGGACGAATTTCAGGTCAATCATCAGTCATGATGCTGGATGGCTGGACCTGGGAAGATGCCACATTAAAACACCCAACAGCACTGAATCTAAATTGGCCAAATATGCATCTTAATCTTAGTAAAGATGCTAAAAAGAAAGAAAAAGACCAACGTGATGTATATAATAAAGCTATTCGTGAAATTGATAGACTTGTACGAGATGTGCGGGCTTATCATCAACGAAGAACTGTAAGAGAGCGAAAAGCAGAACAAAAACAGCAATCCGACCTTCGGCTTGAATCTATGGTACCTTTTATTATTCATAAAGAGCCCATTCATGTTCGTGCAAATTATATACGCCAAATTGAAGCAGCGGTAAAATGGGCAAATAAACATGGTTTCAATATTGTCATTGTTGGTGGGTGGGATGCTTGGAGAAATCCTGAATTGCTAGTGAAACATAATATTCCAGTTATTCTTTTGAATGTACAAACAACACCACGGCGTAGGTATGAGCCTATCCATACGCCGTATAAAGTTCCAGCTATGCTCCATGAAGCAGGTGTTCGATTTTGTATCTCAACCGATCCAGGTTACCCCTTTGATGGACATGTGAGGACACTTCCCAATGAGGCTATGCGCGCAGCCGCCTGGGGACTCCCTAAAAGTGATGCCATGCGTGCTATAACCTTATCGGCAGCTGAAATTTTAGGTATTGAAGAACAAGTTGGGTCGTTAGAGCCAGGTAAAGATGCAACTTTCTTTATCGCAGACGCACACCCCCTCATCCAGACTACCAATCCCACAAAAGCCTTTATTCAGGGACGAGAAGTGGACTTGAGCGACAGACAAAAAAATCTTTGGGAAAAATACAAAGAAAAATATCGTCGTTTAGGTCGATTGAATGAATAATAATTTGTGATTTATTAGTCAAATCTTTAAACAACTAATCCAATAATTAAATTGCTTTCTAGTCTAGCTTTACATTAATATATACCGACCAGTCGGTCTATATATGAAACAAGAGAAACAAGATAAACGAAAAGAGCAGATCTTAAAAGCTGCACTATCCGTCATTGTAGAGAAGGGATACGAACGAAGTCGCATGGACGATATTGTCCAATCATCCAAACTTTCAAAGGGCGCCATATATTGGTATTACAAATCAAAGAAAGAAGTATATTTGTCATTAGTGGATCATTGGGTCAAAAATTATAATTCAGGGTTTATTGAAAACCTTGAGAAGCATTCTACTGCTTCTGCACAATTGAAAGGTCTTTTTGATTACTTTATGAAACAGTTTGACAGAGATCCAGCTGCTTTTAAAATACTAGTTGAATTCTGGTCTTTGAGTGGAAGAGATTCTGATTTTAATAATAAACTTCAAAAGGTTTATTCAGAATTTTTAAAATACATTGTAACAATTATTGAGAAAGGTGTGAATTCTGGCGAATTCAAAAAGGTAGACCCACAAATCACGGCTCTTTCTATCTTAATTAATATTGAAGGAATCAACTGGTTTACTCTCTTTAATAAATCTGGAGTAGAAGCACATGAATATATTCATACTATTTCAGAATTTATTCTTGCTGGAGTAAAAAATAATAGGAATACATAATGACGGATAGAAAAGAACTCAAAATAAAATTCGGTGGACAATGGCTCACCTATCCTGTTAATGATACAAAAGTATTTTGCCGTGAAAGTTTTACCGAAGATCATCAAGATATTGATGCAATGGTACAGGAATTTGCAAGAGACCGAATATTACCAAATGCCGAAGCCATTGATAAATTGGATAAAGAATTAAGTTTAGGACTCCTTCGAGAAATGGGTGAATTGGGATTAATTGGCGTGGATACACCTGAAGAATACGGCGGAACTGAACTGGATAAAATCACATCTTGTATTGTTACGGAGGGCATGGCTCGTGGTGGATCTCCATCATTTTCTTGCACCTTTTCTGTTCAGACAGGAATTGGAAGTATGGGAATTGTTTTCTATGGAACCCCCTCACAAAAAGAAAAATATCTTCCCAAAATGATGACAGGTGAATGGGTTAATGCTTATGCTTTAACAGAACCTGGTGCAGGATCTGACGCACTTTCAGGTAAAACTACCGCCTACTTATCAGAAGATGGGAAACATTATATTTTAAATGGAGACAAACAGTTTATCAGTAATGGTAGTTGGGCGAATGTTTTTACGGTTCTTGCACAGGTAGATGGGGATAAATTTTCAGGATTTATAATCGATCGAGATACAGAAGGATTTGATGTAGGCCCAGAAGAAAAGAAAATGGGAATGAAAGGATCATCTACCACGCCTTTAAAATTCACTAATGCTATAGTTCCGGCTGAGAATCTTCTTTTTAAAATAGGGAAAGGTGCTACCATTGCATTTAATGCATTAAATGTAGGTCGATATAAATTAGCAGCTGCCTGTATTGGTGGTTCTAAACTAGGACTTGAGCATGCCATTAGTTATGCAAAGAACCGACGACAATTTGGGCAACCGATTGCACAATTTGATGCTATGAAAGGGAAGATTTCTGACATGACGGTTCGAATTTATGCTGCAGATTCTATGCTATACAGAACAGTTGGACTTATTCAAGGAGTTATAGATGAGTTGGATAAATCTGAACCGAATTATTATATAAAAATGGGGGAAGCCACAGAAAAATTCGCAATTGAAGCATCCATGGCAAAAGTGTTTGGCAGCGAAACATCAGCCCTAGTTGTGGATGAAGCACTCCAAATTCATGGTGGATATGGATTTACAGAAGAATATCCAATGGCTCGGGCCTACAGAGATGACAGAATTAATCAAATCTGGGAAGGGACCAATGAAATAAACCGTGCAATTGTGACAGGATATATGATGAAAAAAGTTCTTATAGAAGAAATTTCACTCCGAGATTATTTAAGGGACATGGATGATTTCTTATCAACAGAAACTACCGATATAACAGAAGATATTTTTCACTCAGAAAAATTTGCACTTGAATCAGCTAAACGATTGGCATCCCTGGTTTTCCAGGAAGCATTATGCGAATATGGCCAGGATTTGAAACACGAGCAACAGTTAAGCGAAGCATTAGCAGATATTTTTACCTACATTTATACTTCCGGTTCGGTTATCTCCCGTGCAAGACAAAGTCAATCTTCCAATGGTATTTCATATATGAGTTCGGTTATTGCACGAATTTTCACGGCTGAATCTTTACTGGAAGTGAAATCTTTATCCAATATCTGCTTGAACAAGATTTTCATGGAAACAATCCCTGAAAATTACAAAGATACGATTAACCAGTTAGAGTCTCGAATGACTCTTAGCACAGATATAATTTCTCTTAAACAATCTTTGGCTGACTTTATGTACACCCAAAATAATTACCCATTCTAAAAGGACAACAATCATGAAAATATCTTTATTAAAAAAATTAGCGCCCTATTTAACACTTCGGGGGAAAAAACATCGCAAATTATCTCAAATTCAAATTGAGAATTTTGATTTGAATGATTTTTTATTCCACCGTGAAAACCGTTCATAAGGAAAAATTATGTCTAAATCTGTCATTATTGATGCTGTCCGTTCACCCATTGGCGTAAAGAATGGGAATATGGTTGGAATTCGCCCAGATGATCTCACCGCCCAAGTGGTGAAAGGATTGTTGGCTAGAAATTCTTCGATTAATCCTGATAAAATCGAAGACCTAATTTTAGGATGTGCTTTTCCCGAAGGACCACAAGGAATGCTCATGGCAAAAGGCGTGGCTATTCTTGCAAATATTCCGAAAACAACGGGTGGTTCAGTGGTTAATAGATTCTGTGGTTCTTCCATGGATGCAGTCCACCAGATTAGCACTAAAATTGAGTCGGGAGATAGTGAGG
>CAXCBH010000031.1:0-11804 GCA_963980675.1 uncultured bacterium
TAATTTCTGGAGATCTGAAATATTTTACAGGGAAACGAAATAAAATTGACCCCCCGGATTTTATTCAAAAAAAGTGGGTTTCCGCCGAGTTGGCCTACAATTTGACATCGTCCCAACGTATTTCAATTATGTATGGATCCATCCAAGGCGGTCTGTTTTGCAGCAATGGGGTATGTCGTCTGATTGCAACCTTTAACGATGGCATTAAATTCTCCTACAGTGCCATTTTTTAAAATCGAAGCCCTTAGAAAAAATCCTATTAATTTTTATCCAACATCGAAATGATCAAGGTTAACACGTTTGATATTTAAACCCTATCTTGCTAAGATATCTATTTTGTCAGGTGTCCTAATTCAGTTTTTATTGGGCCAATCCGACCCATTTTCCTTCAGGAATATTTCTGTTGAAGACGGATTATCTGAAAGTACCGTTAAGGTCATTTTTGAAGATCATAATGGTTTTATTTATTTTGGCACCGAAAATGGTTTGGATTATTATAATGGATATGAATTCCTGAACTATCAAATGAAATCCTTTGATGAAACTTCAATCCTTGGGAATACGATTTCATGTATCTACGAAGATTCAAAGAATAAGATATGGATTGGTTCAGAATTGGGAATCAGCAAATTTGATCCCAATACAAGAACTTTTATACGTCCTGAAAAATTAGATAAAAATAGTGGATTAGCACTCATTAATCCAGAAACTTTTGCCGAAGATCATAACGGGAATATTTGGGTTAAACTTTTGAACAGTAATTCTATTTTTCAACTCAATTCAAAAAAGGATACAACGGTATGTATGAATTGTGGTAGGGATGATCTGCTAAAAAATATATCGATTCAAATTCTTTATGAAGATGATGATAAAACGATCTGGATTGGATCAGAATCTGGATTATTTTATTTCGACAGAACCCAAGATGAAATTGTCCCTTTTAAGGCAAATTCAGAATTATTTCAATCTCAAATCACAGCCATTGTAAAGGGAAAAAGCGGGGAATTATGGATTGGGACAACGCAGGGTTTGGGAAAAATCGCAACCAGTTCTAGTAATAGTGTTAATATATTTATCAAAAAGACAGGTCTCAATTCAATCCTATCAAATACGATCAATGATTTAAATTGGGATAATGAAAAGCAGGAATTATGGATTGCCACAAATGATGGATTATCTCGGTTTGATGCTAAAAAAAATAAATTCCATAATATTCAGGAAACACCCTACGCCAATAGTATCATTGAAAACAATGTTAATGAAATACTCATAGCAGAGAAATCCGGAAAGCTATGGTTTACCACCGAAAATTATCCGGGGATCAATTGTTTATCTATCACCCTTGATCCTTATTTTGGAGAATTGGATACATCTTTCACTCATTTTGAACATGATCCAGTGGACCCAAACTCTATAGCTGATAATAACATTTCAGCCTTCATAGAAGATAAAGCAGGTAATGTATGGATTGGAACCCGCCAAAATGGGATAAGTTTTCATTCGTTTGTGAAGCCAAAATTTTCATCCATCCGATATGACCGGGAAAATGAATGGGGATTAAAAAGTGACCAGATTTTTTCAATAGCAACACTTTCAGACGGGTATCTGTGGGCCGGGACGGGCCATGGACTTGAATTGTTATCTCCGGATGGAATCAGGGATTATGAAATGGAAAAATCCACATTGGGCATAAATCAAATTATGGATTTGGAAATTATAAATGATGAAATCCTTTGGGTCGCTTCTACAGAAGGTGCATTAAGAATCGACTTAAATACGGAAGAAATAACCCGTTTTTCATCCTTGGAAAATATTCCTGAAAACAAGCGCATTGCTGATGATGTTATTTATGATATTCTTGTGGAAGAGAATGGGATGGTTTGGTTGGGTACACGATCAGGTTTAACCATTATAGATACAGAAAATGATTCCACTATTAATTATCAATCGGAGTTGGTTCCAAGAGTGATATATAAAGATAAAGATGGGAATATTTGGTTAGGAACCGAGATGGATGGTCTTTACTTCATGCCTGTTGATTTGATCTCAAGCATCATGGATGGGAATGATTTTGAAATTGTTGGGCATGTATTTGATGAAGATATTCCCGATGGAATGTCATCTGCCAGGATTACCTGTATAACACAAGATCAAAATGGTGTCATTTGGGTTGGGACGGCCAATGGTGGTTTGAACCGCTACCAAAAAGAAGATGAAACTTTTTCCCACTATTTTGTTCAGGATGGCCTGCCCAGTAGTTATATAACTGCCATTGCAGTTGATGACGAAAAAAACCTTTGGATCAGTACCAAGAATGGTATTTCACTTTTTAATCAATCAAATACAACATTCACGAATTTTAATTTAACCGATGGCATTGGAAATATTGATTATTTTCGGAATAGCTATTCGATTAGTGAAGACGGAAATTTCTTTTTTGGCGGACCCAAAGGAATCACGGTGGTCAATCCTGGAAATATTCAATACAATGACTATCAGCCACCCTGTGTGATTACCCGTATTAAAAAGACATCCTTTGACGATCTTGTTTCAGAACACTTTGGAGGTCTGAGCCAGAGCATTGAAATTGATCATCGGATCAAATCTTTTACCATTGATTTTGTTGCTTTGAACTATCATAAAACAGAAAAAAATAGATATCGCTATAAACTGGAAAACCTGGACAAGGATTGGGTTAATTCTGATGGCCTGCGATTTGCTTCTTATAATAATTTGGGTAGAGGGTCTTACCAATTCAAAGTGCAAGGATCCAATGACGATGGTGTTTGGAGTCAACCCGTCGTACTCGCGATCATTTTTATTCCCCATCCACTCTTAAGCTATTGGGCTTTTGGTATTTATGCAGTATTAGGGATATTGGGTGTTTATGTTTTTATTAAACATCGTGTTCAAAAACAAAAACATGAATTAGAAGAAGAAAGACGGATCAAAGAATTAAAACAGGCACGGGATTTCCAGATGTCATTGATTCCACAAACGGCGCCGGAACATCCAGATTATGATTTTGCATTTCATATGAAAACATCCACAGAAGTAGGCGGTGATTATTACGACTTTTTTCTGCAAGATGACGGTACCTTGTATATTGTTGTTGGTGATGCAACAGGACATGGATTAAATGCAGGTATGATGGTTTCAATTACAAAAGCTGGCTTATTTGGCTCTGATTTTGGATCCCCTGATATTACAACATCTAGATTAAATCAAACTATTAAAGCAATTGATCTAGGAACAACGCGTATGTCTCTAAACATGGCTAAGTTTAACAAAAGTTCCTTTGATTTTACATCTGCAGGAATGCCCCCAGCTTATTTATATCATGGGGATACGGGAGTAGTAGATGAAATTTTAATTCCAGGATTACCATTAGGATCTATGAAAAAAGCGTCATTTGACCTTGAAAACTTCAGAATGCACTCAAGTGATGCACTAGTTCTTATCTCAGATGGATTACCTGAATGTTCAAACCATGATGGAGAAATGTTAGATTATGAACCTGTCCTTAAATGCATAGAAAATAATGGTAGTAAATCGGCAGAAGGTATAAAAAATGCTCTCGTAGATTTAGGTGATAATTGGATGTCAGGTTTAATGAATGATGATGATATTACGCTTGTGGTTATTAAGAAAAAAAATTGAAAATTTAAAAAGGAGAGAATTATGATCAGAAAAATATTGTTAATTCCATTACTGGTGACTATCCTATGGGGACAGGGAAAAGTACCAAATGTCCGATTAAAAATGCTGGATGGGAAATATGCTAAATTGTATGACTTTCTCAAAGATGGCCCCATAATCGTTGATTTTTGGGCAACTTGGTGTGAACCGTGTAAAAAACAAATGCATTATTTAAATAAATTTCATAAACATTTTAAAGATACCGGTTTCAAAGTTTTGGCCATCAATACGGATACACCCAAAAGTATGGGCAAAGTAAAATCCTATGTTCGGTCTAAAAAATTTGAATTTATGGTTGCCGTAGATCCTAATAACCAAGTTATGAAAAAAATGAGAGTGAAACTTATGCCCACGACTATCCTGGTAGATACCGATGGTTCAATTATATATCGTCACCAGGGTTATTTGCCGGGAGATGAAAAAGATATTCTGGCTCATATTACGGAATATTTTGATAAGGCTGGTATTTCGTATAAGGAATTAGACTTGGGTCAATCCAAAAACAACAAAAAGAAGGATAAGGTTGAAATTGATTTTTAATTCTATTTTCATTTCTAATTAAGCAACATTCAGCGGTGATGAATTACGATAAAGTTTATTTTTTTTCACTACCTGCACTCAATCCTAATTTAAATTCAGAAGTCTTTTATATAAGAAATATCTTATTTTTATTAAAAATTATATGCGCCCGTAGCTCAACTGGATAGAGTGTCTGGCTACGGACCAGAAGGTTGGGGGTTCGAATCCTCCCGGGCGTACACCAAAAAAGCCTCTAAAAAGAGACTTTTTTCATTGATTATAAATCTTAATTTTAAATTTGCCTTCGACGAGGCCCTTGCCTTATATTTGGAGTGAGTATTTATACTCACGAGGTAAGTAAAAATAAACAAACATTAGGTGATCACGGGAGTGGTACACCTTCTTTGGAGTTCGACATGTCGAAAAGAATAACCCTTTCTTTTCCATTTGGTAATGCCCAGGTTGTTCTATGGGCTCTTTTAAGCCTGCTCATATTAGCACCTACGTCCTCTCTCTACGCTCAAGATCCAGATGATGTTGATGATGTGGAAGAATTCTTCGGCGATGACGAAGAATACGAAGATGATGAATACGAAGATGACGAATATCTCGACGATGAAGAGTACGAAGATGACGAATATGAAGATGAAGAAGAATATGAAGATGAAGAAGATGAATTTGATGAAAGTGAAGATAATACAGTATTATCAGACGAAGCCGAAAATCTGGGGTACACGATTGATTTGCAAGGTGGATCACCGCGGTTTGTAAATAAAAATATAATTGATTGGGGATCAAAAGTTGATATACGGGGCAGCGTTGAGTTTCCTGTACTTATGCAGGTTTTGGGTATGAAATTCAGATTCGGAGCTGAAATTGGTACGTTCAATTTCACGCATACTTTGCCTCCTGGCACCGACACTTATACGGGGATTTCAGCAATGGGAATATTGGCTTTTCCGGCTGGTCCTGGTAAAATTAAATTGGGCACAGGCATTGTTGGGAAATCACCCGGTTTTATCATGGAAGCAACTTACGGATTCAGGATAGGTGGAATATTAGATATTCGTGGTGGATTTCGCTCTACGGAAGTGATTAATGCAACAACGACTGAAGAACTGGAACTTGGACATACGGGATGGGTGGATGGAATCATTGTATTAGGCATCAATCTCTAACTATATTTTCTGAAAAATGAAAAACATAACATACCAGACTAAATACTTTGGGATGATCCGGAAAATAATCATTGTTGCTATGCTGTCTTTAGCGGTCGTCTTTGGGGAAGGAACCGTTGATTTTTTAATGTCTGGCTATGGCGATGATATTAACATATACAACCTGATCACAAAGGAAGAAGGTAGTGGTGGATTTACAGTATTAGGTTCAAATTTAGACATCGAGATTTATACTGTTGAAGTTTCTTGGGGCGGCGCTTTTTATAATATTAATGGAGAAGGTTTCAATAATGGTGACGATGAAAATGGTAGGTTGTATGGTGGCGGAGAGTTTAAGCCGCATACAAATGGAAGTTGTCAAATTAGTTTTTCTCATGATGAGTTAGAAGCAACAACAGGATTCCCTGGAAATGTTGAGAATAAGACTATGTCTCTACGCATACAAAATGGAGAAACAGATGCGTATGTTCCAAGCAACGCCGGTGACGATTTCAATTGGGATCTAGTAGCGCCAGTATTACAATCAATTGCAATTGAGTCAGATAATAATGATAGTGAGTGGGCCACAACAGATGACAAAATAAAGGTCACTCTTACAGCTGAGAATGAAGACCTAGGGCAGGCTAGTTCCTGGTCTAAAACAATTCAATCGTTAGCTGCTACAAATACAGCCGATCCTTCAAATGATAAGATTTGGTACGTTGAAGCTACTGTTGGTGGTTCTCATGAAGAAGGTGAAACTAGGTTTAATATTACTTACTATGATGTAAACTATAATCCTGCGGTAACAGCAATTACTCAGAGTACAGCCGGAGTTATAGGTACGGTTACTATTGATAAAACTGCACCTATTATTAGCGCTACAATACTGTCAGATGATAATAATGATAATGCTAATAATTTAGCAACAACAGGTGATGTGGTCACCCTGACTATATCTGCTCAAGACGCAGATGGGGCTGATGAAATCATACGAGTACCAACTGTTACAATGGCAACTGCGCCTCCTACTTCAATGAACCCAAATGTCCCAGCGGCATCCTATACCGCTACACGAACGATGGTGTCTACCGATGCTCAAGATGCTGTCGCTTTTAATATATCAGGCATCGAAGACAGGGCAGGTAATCCTGCTAACGCAGTATCCTTACATACATCAGGTAATAGCGTTATATTCGACTCAGTTGTACCCACCCTAAGTAATGTCTCAATTTCTTCAAATAATTCCATTTCCGATGATCAGTCAAAAGTAGGAGATATTGTAACTGTTGCATTTACTGCAACTGGAAATGAGTCATTACAGACTCCAGTAGTCACCATTGATGGTGAAGCGGCTACAGAAGCTCAAAATGGCAATAACTACACATGGACTGCCACAAAAACAATGGATGCTGAAGATAACGAGCAGGACATCGTGTTTAACATAAGTTTTAAGGATTTAGCAGCAAATTCAGGTACTGCCGTTACTGCTGTTTTAGATGCTTCAAGTGTAGAGTTTGACGGAACGGACCCATCTATAAATAGTACAACTCTTGAAACAACAAATGACTATGATGATGAGTTAGCTACGACTGATGATGTTATTATAATTAATATCACGTCTGCTGAGGCTCTCTATAGTATCAAAGACGCTACTATAGCAGGCCAGAGTGTTGCCGACCAAACAACGGTTGCCACAAACGTAACATCCTGGACCATAAACCATACTGTAGCAGGGACTGAGGATGATGGATATGCAAGTTACACTTATACAGCTGTTGATTTAGCTGGTAATACCACTACTGTAACATCTGCAAGTAGTGATATTCGTATTGATAACACTCCCCCTGAACTGAATACTATTGAAATTTATTCTAATAATGTTGATATAACTCAAGCAAAGATTGATAATATTGTTACAGTAAAAGTAGTTGCGAATGAACAGTTGCGTATAGACCCAGTAATATCAATTCAGGGCAACAATGCCACTATCACCGCAGCAGGTGATGGTATAACTTTCACTGGTACTTATCAGATGGATAATCTAGATACTGAAGGTGCCGTGGCATTTACAATAACTTTCGAAAACACCCTTGGAGTAGCTGGCACTACCATCATAGATGATGGATCAGGTTCAACTACTTCGAATGCGTCAGCGGTTACTTTTGATAGAACAGCACCAACGTTAAGTGCAGTAACAATTTCAACGAATAATGATAATACAGCTTATGCAAAAGAAGGAAGTATAATAACATTATCATTTACCGCTGCTAATACTGAAAATTTATTTGCAGACCCTATTGTTACTATATTAACATCAGATGCTGCTGTTTCAGGCAGTGGGGCTAGCTGGGCGGCAACCTATACTGCTACAACTGGGGATAATGAAGGTACGGTTCCATTTACAATCGATTTCTTTGACTATGCGGGTAATGCAGGTACTCGAGTTACTGCAATTTTGAGTGGTGATGATGTTATTTTTGATGAAACAGTTCCCACGCTTACTACTGCAAGTATAACATCAGCAAATACCAATGATCCTGCTGGAACTTTAGCTATTGTAGGCGACCAAATTACTATTTCTATCGTAGCAGATAATAATATACAAACGCCAACGATAACAGTAGCGGGTAATGCTGCAACTATTGCAACCGGTACCAATGGTGAGAGTGTTTATACGGCTACATATGACATGGTACTATCTGATGCAACTGCAGACGCAATTGCATTTACGGTAGATTTTTTAGATTTAGCGGGTAATCCAGGGGTTCAGGTAGCTGCTTTAGCTAACGACGCAGATGGAGGCGTATCTTTCGATAAACAAGCACCGAGTTTTACAACCGTCTCAATTGCTTCAGATAATACAGTTTCTGATGCCACAGCGGATGATAATGGTACAAGAGCAAAAGTAGGAGACGATATAACGATTACGCTTGTATCAGATGAGGACCTAAAGGTTGGCCTTGAGCCAACAGTCACTATTGCCGGTAATACGGCAGTTGTTACAAGAAATACTGCTTCTTCTTTTAGTGCGGTATATGAGATGGCTAGCTCTGATGATGGCTATGATGGTCTTGCTATACCAATATATATTTATTTTTATGATGATCCTTCCGGTAATACGGGAGATGATGTAACTGCTACTTTAGATGGGAGTGAGGTTATTTTTGATATGACGGCGCCTGTGTTGGGTACAGTAACTATCGCTTCAGATAATGACTATAACCATTGGGCAAAAGAAGACGATGAAATCACTCTGACATTTGTTTCTGATGAAAACCTGGAAGCAGACCCTGTCGTATCGCTTTTAGGTTCAACTTCAGAGGTTACAGTAATAGATGGAGTAAATGCTAAGAACTGGTCGGCTACTAAAGATGTAACTGGTGGTTCTCCGCAAACAACGGCCGCTTTTAGTATAACATATGAAGATGTTGTTGGAAATAGTGGTACCGTTGTGACAAGTGTAACAGGGGGGAAAAATGTTACAGTTGATCGTGGGGCGCCTACTATACAAACTGCTGATATTTATTCTGATCACCCAGGCTTTCCACATTTATCAACTCCAGAAAGCGGAAGTGGGATAACCCTTGATATGATTGCCAGTGAAGATATAATTGAGCCAACGATTACCATTGCAGTCCAAACCGCAACGGTTACCGATGAAAGTGATGGGGATGGTACTACGTGGCAAGGCGCATATGAAATGACAGGAACTGAAGATGATGGAACCATTGCCTTTGTGATTTCTTTTACAGATAGCGCAGGTAATGCTGGGACTGATCGTACAACTATTAATAATGATACTGATGGACTAAATGTTAGTTTTGATAAAACGCAACCAACTTTTAATAGTGTTACCATTTCTTCAGATAATGCAGGTAATAACCAATACGCTAGAGATGGGAGTCTCATCACATTATCTTTTGAAAGTAGTGAAGATTTATTTTCTACTACGGTTTCTATTAATGGAGTCACGACTGCAGCTTCATTGAGTGGAGACACTTATACTGCAATATATGAAATTACGGATGCTACTTCGGATAATGATGGTGCAGGTTATACAGTTCCTTTTACGATTTTAGCGCAAGATTTAAATGGATACGATTCAGAAGTCCTTACTGAGACATCGGATGGAACGAGTATTACGTTTGATAAAACGCCTCCTACTATACAAAACTTAATTTTAACATCAAATAATGATGATGCAACTCTAGCTCAGGTAAGTGATATACTCACCTTGGAATTACTTGCAAATGAACCTCTGCAACAACCAACTTTTTGGATTGCAGGGGAGACTACTATTGATGAAGAAGCAGGTGGTACAAACGCTACTTGGTCTGGTACATATACCATGAAAGTTACTGATACAGAAGGTGATCAAGCTATACAGGTTGACTTTATGGATTATGCTGGAAATAGTGTGGCAACAACAACTACAACTACTGATGGCTCTGCTATTAGGTTTGATCGAACCGCTCCAACTCTAGATGTTGTAACCATTGTATCAGACAATATTTATAGTAACCAAGCTGCCACAACAGGGAATACCCTTACTCTTAGCATTGAAGCAAGTGAAGACCTTAAGACTGCTCCAATGTTTACGATTGCTGGAGGAGCTGCTTTTGAAGCGACTCAAGGTGCTTCTGCATCTGATTGGTCGGGAACTTATATTATGCAAGCAGGAGATACAGAAGGGGTGGTCGCATTCTTAATCTCTTTCGAAGATTTAGCCGCTAATTCAGGCGTTGATGTAGATGCTACAACGAATAGCTCAAATATTACCTTTGATAATACAGCCACAGATATATCTGACGTTGAATTGGACCTAGTAGATGGCTCTGACTCTGGTATAAGTAATAGTGATAACCTGACAAATGATCAAACCCCTGAGTTCCAAATAACTGGATTAAGGCCCGGTGTAGCTGGTGATACTAAGGATGCAGTAGGTGATTCTATCTTCTTTTATGTTGATGGGGTTCAAACTGATTTGCAAGATGGTTCAAAAGGAGGAGTGCCTATTTCAGGCACTTTAAGCTTAGTGCTATCCACCTTGGCTCACCAAGAATTGGCATATGAAGTAAAAGTTGTTTCAAGGGATCCAGCTGGAAATACTTCATCTTATTCTACTCCAATTAATATTCGCATTGATACTGAAGCAAGTTCAGCGTCAAGCATACCTAATTTGGTAGCGAGTGATGACTCAGGTTTCTTGGATAATGATGATATTACGAATGTTCAGCAGCCAACATTTTTGGTTTGGACTTCAAGTACGGATAGGGACTCTGTTCGTTTATTTTATAATGTCGGAGCATCTAATGTATTAGTTGGTGGTTTTAGAAAACCAGATAACGGATTTCAATATGGTTATTTCCAGGCTCCAACCACTTTATCTGAAAATGATTATACTTTTTCAGCTGTGCTGGTTGACTCGGCTGGGAACGTTTCTGATGAAAGTGGTGGTCTTGATGTAACAATTGATGTGACGGGATCGGATCAACCTGGTAACCCTGATTTAATAGCAGGCTATGATTCGGGTGTCTCAACAACAGATGATATAACCAATTTAACTACGATTGCATTCAATGTAACGGGGCTTACTGCAGGTGATAGTCTCTATATTGTTAATGGTAATGATGAAGTGGTTTCAGAAGAATTATTAGCAGGTACATCATCAAATCCAACAGTATATAATGCTGTGACGAGTACCTATACTGCTTATACAAAAGATATTGCGGGGAATCAATCACTAGCATCTGGTGGGCTAGATGTTACTGTAGATCTAGTTGCTCCTGATGTGTCCGCTGTTCGCTCCTATCTGTCTACGTCTTCTGATCTAGGAACCTTAGATAACGATAATTTAACAAATGATTATACTCCCGAAATAGAAGCCCAGAACCTTATAGTAAATGACTCAGCATTCATCTATGTTGATGGGGTTTTGAATCAGCGTTTAAAAGCGGATGCTACGACCATGTTATTTACCACAGATAGTTTGAGTGATAATACTCATGCTATTTCGATAAAGATTCAAGATATTGCAGGTAATCTATCAGAATTCGCTCCACTTACTAAGAATGCAACTCTTGTCTCTGTAGCGCATGAAATTCGTATAGACACGCAACCCCCAACTATATCATCCAGTGCGCCAGATTTATTGGTTGAAGATGATGCCGGGTTTTCCAGTACTGACGATACAACAAATATTTCATCGCCGAGATTTGAATTAGTTGATCTCCCATCAGTGCCTGATTCGATTAGATTGTTTTATAATACAGGAACTGGTGATGTTATAAGCAAAGCGATGCGGATGAGCCAAGGTGTAACAGATACAATTCAAACAAGTTCTTCTCTAGGTGGAGATACTTATTCATTTACCTATGTAATTATTGATTCTGCAGGAAATGTTTCAAATACCAGTACTGCTTTATC
>CAXCBH010000032.1:0-11533 GCA_963980675.1 uncultured bacterium
AAACAATACCATGTTTGAAGATTCCCGGCAGGAAAATATTGCTCATAAATCCTTCTGAATACGTGAGAATGATATCTCCTGGCTGCAATAAGGTCAGGAGTTGGTTTTTATCATCTTCACTAAAAATCAAAGGTTCTGCTCCCGGAGCTTTAATATGTCCCACATGCGTAAAAACAATTGCTCTTAAAGCTTCGAATCGTCCGCCGGCCTTACGGATCAACTCTTCCACTTTCTTTTTGATGGTGCTGTGGCGCAGTCGATTGGTGAGTTCCGGTGTAATTAATACAAAATAGTTCAGTATTTCTTCTCGCAGCTTCACATGGGTGTAATGAAGTGGTTCAAGATTCGTAATTAAAGGTCCGTAGATTGGGTCCATTTTTAAAAGATTCAATGGCGTTCCCGGGTCATTTATTTCAGTGGTAATCAATTCCCGGGCGATATCCAGTCCATCCAGGTTTTCAAGATTGGTCAAACTGTGATACACTTCCTGGAAAGACCCCCGGGTAATACTGCTCCGGAAATAGGCTTCATTCAATTTATCCACGACTTGATCATCACCCATATTTTTTGTAATGAGAATTCCGCTGTATTTATAAAGTGTGAGGGCAGATGTATATCCCACCAAAAGAGCTTTCATATTTTCAGTGGGATCATTCGAGTAGGTATTATAATCTCGGTATTTGTTAATGATGTCCCAAACAGACCTCCGCAGGACCAAATACCGAAAGAGTAAATTTTCAATCTTGTCACTCTCAACATTAGAAAAATGGCCTGTTTCATGACGGGTTGCACTTGTTTGAATTTCACCCATTTCAAGGTACATTTTATCAAAGGCTACCTGAAAAATTGAAAGCTTTTTTATATCATCTTCGAAGGTATTTGAAGCGCCCGAAAGAGGAAAAATGAATAAAATGAATACAGATAAAAAGGTGAGCTGGAGACTAGAACGGGAATTCATTTGGATTAATTCATTCGGGGAAATAGTGGTTCGTGGTTTTGCAATTCATTCCCAGGTGTTAAACCACCCCAATTCAAATTGGTACCTTTCGCATTTAGGACATCCAATAAAATAGCAGTTCTATTTGGCATGACCGGAGATAATAATACAGCTCCTATTCGAAGTGCTTCTCCTGCAGTATACAGGACGCGTCCCGCTGCATCTTTATCATCCTTGACCAATTTCCAAGGCGCATTGTTTTCCATGTATTTATTCACACTACGGATATATTGCATAATCTCTTCAATGGCTTCATTCAGTCGCATACCTTCTATTTTTTCTTTTACAACTTCACCTAATGATTCGCCATTCGATTTGATTACTGCTTCTGCCTCAGTGAAATCGCCCGGCTCCGGAATTTTTCCGTTATAATTCTTTTTCATAAGAGTGGATACACGGCTTAAGAGATTCCCAAAATCATTGACTAGATCACTGTTGTAACGCTGGATAAATGATTCCATGGTAAAACTGGAATCCTGCCCCAAAACCATTTCTCGCATGAGATAATAACGAACAGGATCTACGCCATAATCATCAATCAGATCCATGGGGTTAATCACGTTTCCAATGGACTTACTCATTTTAGATTCACCCATGAGCCACCAGCCGTGTGCAAAAATGGTCTCCGGTAATTCAATTCCCGCAGACATGAGCATTGTGGGCCAATAAACTGCGTGGGTAGTTAATATGTCTTTACCAATCAAATGATAAGATGCAGGCCACCACTTATTGAAAGATTCTTCATCGCTACCATACCCAGGTGCTGTGATATAATTAATGAGCGCATCAAACCAGACATAGGTTACATAATTTGAATCAAATGGAAGTTCTATTCCCCAGTTTAAACGAGACTTAGGACGGGAAATACAAAGGTCATTCAGAGGTTGACGTAAAAATCCAAGTATTTCATTTTTTCGATGATCTGGTTGAATGAATTGTGGATTGGATTCTATATAATCAATAAGCGCTTGTTGGTATTTGCTCATTTTGAAAAAATAATTTTTCTCTTTTAATTGTTTAATGTTCCGGAATTCTCCACTCTCTGCTTCTTTTTCTGTAATGAATCGTTCTTCCGAAACAGAATATAATCCTTCATATTCCGCTTCATAAATATCTCCCTTATCCATAACCTGCTGAAGAATATCTCGAACCACTTTTTTATGTCTCTCTTCAGTAGTGCGAATAAAATCATCGTGGGAAATGTGGAGTTGCTCCCATAGCTCTGTAAATCGTGGAGCCATTTCATCACAATGTTTCTGCGCTTCAACGCCACGTTCTTCAGCCGCTTGTTGGACCTTTTGTCCATGTTCATCTAAGCCAGTTAGGAAGAAAGTCTTCTTTTCTGTATTTCGGTGGTATCTAGCTAAAACGTCAGCTAAAATGGTCGTATAGGCATGACCGATATGAGGCTTGTCATTCACATAATAAATGGGAGTTGTTATATAAAATGTGTTGCTCATGGGTTCAAATGTTTTTGAATTCGTAATAAAAGGTTTGTCAAAATTAGTGGCATGTATAGGTTCATTGGAATGGACAAGATGGCATCTTCCAACTCAAAAGTAATAGCTGAAAAATCTGCATTTGGATTTATTGAAATCAATCGTTCCATCCCCGGTTTAAATGATGTTTCATGCAAAATATCATCAACACGTCTTGCCAAACGATTTGCCGATCGAAACCAGATTTTCAGCATCATAAAATGGAATGAAAGTGTGGCAGAATCCTGGCGAGCTAATCTTGAATAAGTTTGGGTGAATTTTCGCCAATGATCCGGGTTATCATTTGTGATCATTTTTACTAGTCCATTCACCAATTTCAAAAGATCACCAATAGGTTGAGAAATAAGAAACCGGGCTTGATGAATATTACCTTGACTTAATCCAGCCAGTAATTGGATTTCCGAATCTTTCACCAATTTCATTTGGAGCCAATCCTGAATAAATATGTCATTCAACCTAGAGATTCCAACACGCTGACATCTTGATAAGATTGTAGGGAGCAATAATTCAACATGGTCAGTTACCAGAATCAATGTTGTATTCTCAGGTGGCTCTTCCAGGATCTTTAATAGTGCATTAGCAGCTTCACCCATTCCCACAGATAATAAATGAGCATCAAAGATGAGAACAATTTTTCGTCCGCTTGGTTCACTTTTCAAATACAAGGTTTTCCTTAATTCTCGAATAGATTGAATTAAAATTCGACTGGATTTAGGAATTTTTATTTTATGAAAATGATCTTCTGCTTTTTTTGCAATGGCTTCCGTGACCAATTCCATATCCCCTTTACCTATTGTAGAGGACGTACCAGACCCGTCGTCTTTTTTCTTTCTCACGGCGGGAAGTGGAAAAATGAGTTTCAGCTTTTCATGCTGTAATTGATGAAATCGTTGACAGGAAGGACAGGTATCACAGGGATTTACTGAAAAAGTTTCACAGTTCAGCAATTGAGCAAATCGTATTGCCAGACTTTCTTTTCCACATCCCGCCGGTCCTGAAAATAAATAGGCCCCTCCAACTTGCTTTGATATCCTAATTTGAGATAACCGCTCCCAAACCCTAGCTTGAGCAGACAAAATATCAAGGGTCATTATTTCTTGGTAAGCCATTTTTCCGGATCCAGCTTTTGCCCTTTGCCCCAAATCTCAAAATGAAGTTTTGATCCATTAATAGAGCCAGAATCTCCCATATAAGCAATAACATCTCCATTGCGGACCTCACCGTCCACATTGGTTTGGATATTGGTAACATGGCTGTAAACGGTATAAAACCCACCACCGTGGTCAATAATAATGGTTGTGCCGTAACCGCGAATATAGGTGATGGTGGTTACAACACCTCCCATAATAGATCGGATTGCAGATCCGGGTTGGCCTTTAATATCGATCCCGGGGTTTTCTGTTGTTGTTTTGAGTTTGGGATTCCATTGGCGTCCAAACTTGGCAATGATTCTTCCATTTGCTGGCCAAGGCAATCCTCCTTTTAAGGCACTAAATGATTTGGTTTTAAGTGCCGCTTGCTGTTGACGGATTCGCTCTTCCCTATCAAACCGAGCTTTATCTTCTAATACTTGTTTAATAATGTTTTCTAACTGGTTAATTCCGGTTTCTTTTTCTCCCACATAATTAGAAAGTGCTTTTTTGTCTGTGCGAATTCTATTTAATTCTTTTTCTCGATTAATCCGCATATTGCGATAGGAACTTATTTGTTTTTCTTTCTCTCTTTTCAAGATCAGGTTTTCCCGCAAGGATGCTTCTAATTCTAATTTTTGTTGACTTATTTCAATGAGAAGTTTTTCAATTTGTTTTGTCAACTTCTTTTCAATATCCGAGATAATTTTCAAATAATGTGTTCGGTACATAGCTTGTCGCCACGTTGTAGATGAAAATACTTTTTCAAGATGAGTGAGCCTGCCTTTTAAATAGGCGTTCACCACTCGTTGTTCATACCGAACACGAAGTATTTCCAACTCATTCTCATTTTTCAGAAGATCTTCCTTTAGTTGTATAATGCGACTACGAGTTTTTTCCTCTTCTTTTTTCAAGGATTGAATTAATCTAGATGTGAGGGCTATCTCCTCATCCAAGGATGTAATTCGATAAGAAGCGGATTTTTCCTGTGACTCAGCCTTTTTGATTTTATAACGTAATTGCTCAATCTCTTTCTTTAAAGCATTGATCGCTTTATTCTGGTACCGCAACTCATTATCATAATCTCGTTGGTCTGTTTGGGCAAAAACAAACGATATGAGAAACAGATGAAAAAGTAATTTAATTAGAAATTTCACAGCCTGAAAAATACCGGGATTTTATTTCTTTCAATAGAAGAGAATTTTGTTTTACAAGTTATAATTTTTCAATCTTAAAAAGTTTATAATAATGGAAAGAAAGCTGAAGAGATTTCTGATTAACAAAATATATCCATAATTGTTCTTCGGGATTTGAACCATTACTACCGATGATTTTATCATGAGGTTCTCCCAATAATGCCTGTACCTGTGGAATCGTTTGTCCAATTTTGAGCTTTTCTGTCCGGGCAATGGCTTGCTTCGTTCGAGCTAAATTCATTTTCTGTTCGACAAGGATACGTATATTATAATCCGATAGGGTTTTTAACTTCTGATTAAGATCCAATAATAACTGTTCATTCCTTTTTCCAATACCCCCGGAAAGCTCCCGTGCAAATTCCAGGGAGTGGATTGCTAATTGGATCTCTTCAAATTCATCTGCTTCTGTAGCCAATTTTGCCATTTGGATCCCCGCGCGATATTGCAGCGATTTCACTTCATAAATAAGGTCAGGATTCATCTCTAATGCATTTGCATATTTCCCCATAGCCTTTCCAATAAATCCTGCATTTTGATATTTTTTCCCTTCGCCCAATACAACCCAAGACTTAAATCGCCGAAGTTCTTTTTTACCGTGAATTGAAAATTCTGCTACATGTTTAACAAGATTATAGGCTTCATCATATTTGTATTCTTTTAGCATATTTTCCGCTGCTAACATCCATAATAAAGCAATTTGATCTATCCTTTGGTCTAGGGTGTTTATTATTAATGTATCATTTTTTACAAGAGATTTTGCATACATATATTTATCTAATGCTTTTTGTGTTTTATTTTTTTTATCCAGCACGACTCCTTCACCCATAATAACATAGGGTATTTTATATTCACAGTCAGCTATATATTCCTCTGCACGGTGACGGTTAGCATGGGTCGGGTAGTCCGATAAAAATTGCATAAAATTGTTTCTTGCATGGACATAATCTTTTCGGTAATAGAGTTTTTTTGCTTTATCTCCAATCGTTTTATTTCCACCGTAGAATGCCGATAGTGTTAAGTACAGTCCATAATTTGAAAGATCAAATCGATTGATAGGTGTTTTATCATCAGGGTCCCAAATAGTGTGGATCTTGCTATAAGAATATCGGAAATCTAAACCAACCGTAAATCTGTTCTCTTTACCAGGGTCCAATATAAATCGAATTCCGGCCCCATACGCTGCAGATGTTCCAGAACCTGTTAATGTTTCGTCCCACTGTTCATGGTCTGGAGTATAAAAAAGAGCAGATGCCAATCCATAGGAATACCGAAAGTTAATAAACCAGTTATTGAAAGGCTGATATTGGAGATGGGTGGTGAGCATGTATTCATCCATCTTGGGAGAAAAATGAACTGTATCGCCCCAATTAACATTTGTTTGGCTCCATTCTTTGTACGGCACTTCCGCACCATATAAAGTTTTGCTGGTACGATAGGTGAGCCCTGTCATGACATTCATCCAACTTGAGCCTACGAGGTAATGGGGAATATTGATCAAGCCTACATCCACTTCCATGGATGACGCCCACAAATTGGAAAACTCCTGAACTATGTATTGTTCAGGATCCATAGTTTCATCGTATTTGATCTTACCCGGATCGTCTTTGGCGGAATTTTCACCCAGACTTGACGCACTACCGGATGTTTTACCATTAAATCCAATTCCATAATGTATTTCAACCGGGATCAGATTAACCGGTGCAGCAAATTCTCTTGCATGAAACCATTTATCGAACCAGGCACCTTCTTCATAAGCGGATTCAGTATCAAATTTGATTAGTCCAAATAGAAAGGTTTTTGGTTTCTTTTCTTCCTCTATTTGGCCGCACAATCCTGACAAGATGAGTATAAAAAGTGCGTGGCGTGTTTTTTTCATGATTAACATGTGACGTTAAAATTCCATGATTCCGATGATTTTTACAAGAAGAGACTATTAAAAATCAAGTTAACTTTCCCATCCTAATTTTGGGAACAAATGAATCAATTATCGCATTGTTTTTATATGGTTAAAAAAACCACTTTATACTTCGTTATGCTGGGCATGATATCGGCCCAATCTTTTTCCATTGCCCGTATCCATTACAGCGGCGGTGGCGATTGGTATAGCGATCCCAGCAGTTTACCCAATTTATTAAATTACCTGAATTTGAATACACCCATGTCTGCATATGATGAAGAATTTCGTATTAAGCTGACTGATGATGATGCAAATCAATATCCTTATCTTTACATGACAGGACATGGCAATATCCGTTTTACAGATGATGAAGTAATTGCATTGCGATCTATATTAATGAATGGAGGATTCCTTCATGCAGATGATAATTATGGTATGGACGATTCATTTCGACGGGAAATGAAACGTGTTTTTCCAAATAAAGATTTCGTTACCCTGCCACATGACCATCCCCTTTTCTCCTCATATTTCAAAATGTCGAATGGGCTCCCCAAAGTACATGAGCATGATAATCACCCACCGCAGGCATTGGCATTATTCGAAGATAAACGAATGATCTTAGTGTATACTTTTGAATCTGATCTAGGCGATGGATGGGAAGATGCAAGCGTTCACCAAGATCCATTCCCTACCCGTGAAGCTGCATTAAAAATGGGAGTGAATATTATCTATTTTTCCCTAACTCAATAATGCAAATCAAAAAACATATTCAAAATGCAAGGTCAATTCGATTTTGGCAGGATGTGATCTTAAGTCTATTATGGATAGGAATTATTGGTTCATTATTATTTTTGATCGGGATTGAACTGGAAACAGTTTTTTACTTTCTTCCTTTAATTAAGGTCAAAATTCTTATTCTCATTTGTGCATTACTCAGTGGGTATTTATTCTTTTGGTTAATCCAGTATTTTAGAGCAGAATCCGATCAAATTGATTCATATAAAATTGAAACATTGGCCCTTCAACTGGGCCGGGCCGCCTTCCCGGAAAAACAGGATACGATCCTGAATGCATTGCAATTGGAATCGAGTTCCGTAAAAAATGAATCGGAAGATTTAGCAAAATCCTATATAAATAAAATATCAAAAAAACTAAAAAACCTTGATTACAACTCACTTTTAAAAGATGAGCAATTAGATTCATTGAAAAAGGGCTTACTGGGTACTTGGATCGTATTGATTCTTATATTCAGTATGAATTATCAAGAAACAGGTGATGCATTTTACCGATGGTCGACTCCCACGACTGAATTCCAAGCGCCAAAACCATTTTCTCTCTCAAGTATTTCCGGAGATATTCACATTTTAGGTGGAGAAAAAGCTGAAATTAAAATCCTAGCAAATGGGGGAAAACCAGATACAGTTTCACTACAATTGACACCTAGCCAAACATCAACTCAGGTAAGAGATTCATTGACGTTAACCTTTTTAACAGTGCTGGATACCATGGGGAATTATCGCTTTGAATTGCCGGAATTATTTCAAGATTATTCCTACAAAGCGGTAGTTAATGCTGAATATTTTTGGGAAGCGTGGAGGCAGGTTGCATCTGTGCCAGACACCATATTTGTCACCGATAGACCTTTTTTTGAATCATTCCTCATTACAGTTGTTCCACCCAAATACAGTGGCTTAAGTGCGGAGTCACAGGAAGGAAACATTGCGGTAGTTCAGGGCCTAAAAGGATCTATAGCGCAAATCTATCTTTCATCCAATCGAATATTGGAATCAGCCTGGCTTATTATCAATGAAGAACGAATAGATCTTGCTTCCACCCATCGATCTGCTTCCGGTTATTTTACCATGATAGATGAAGGTGAATTCACAGTGAATCTTGTAGATCAACGTGGGATTACAAATCGGGATCCGGTACCCTATACTATAGAAATAATTCCAGACCACGACCCAAGTCTTTTTGTGATTAAGCCACCACCCATGATTGAATTAGGAAGCGACCAGACCATTCCGATTCATCTTGAAATAGAAGATGATTATGGTTTCACCAATCTCCAAGTTGCTTACGAGGTGCGCCGACCAATGTATCTCGAAGCTGATCCTTATGTAGCGATGTTCACTCTAAGCGATTTAAACCCTGATACAATTGTCCAAACGATCCATAATTTATGGGACTTATCAGATATGCTTCTTATGCCAGAAGATGAGGTACATTTCCATTTTGAACTCACAGATAATGATATTATTTCTGGTCCGAAAAAAACAGTGTCTTCCACTTTCATCGCACGGGTACCATCACTAGCGGATCTTTATGAAACAGCTGAAAACACAGAATCAGATTTCATGGAAGAAATAACAACTGGGACAGAAAATTTTCAGGAGTTGAAAGAATTGTTTGAAGCATTGGAACTAGAAGCCCTAAAAACTAAAGATCTAGATTGGGATCAACAACAATCTGTAAAGAGTGCCATTGAAAAGACAAAAGAACAATTTTCTAATATGGAAAAAATGGCTGAAACCATTGAGTCCATCACCGAACAGGCAGACAAACATGACCTCTTTTCACCTGACCTTTTAGATAAATTCAAGGAGTTGTCGGACTTGGTCCGCGATGTAATCCCTGAAGATATGCTTACCAATATGGATAATCTTCAGGAATCACTTGAAAATATGGATATGAAACAACTCCAGAATGCACTGAACGATCTTGCGGAAAATATGAATCAAATTGAGCAAGATCTGGATCGGTATTTAGAAATTTTCAAACGGCTGCAAGCTGAGCAAAAAATGGATGAACTCCAAACTCGCATGGAACAGCTTTTTGACCAACAACAATCATTGGATCAAGAAATAAACCAAACCAATGAACAGACAGACAGATCCACATTAAAAAGACTAGAACAGGAAGAAAAAAGGAATCTGGAAGAATTCGAAAACCTTAAATCTCTTATGGAAGAGGCATCTGAACTGGTGGAAGATTATAGTCAAAAAACATCCGATGATTTATCCGAACTGGCGGAATCTCCTTTGACGGAGCAAACTAAATCTTCTCTCATGGAAACTATGAAAAATTTATCACAACAAAATTTGCAACAGTCTCAAAATAGCAGTGAGCAATCTCTGGATAATATGCAAATGATGATGCAGGAATTGATGCAGATGCAACAGCAGTTCCAACAAGAAACAGTGGCAGAAATGACAGAAAAATTCCAAGCATTGATGCAGGATATGCTCTATCTATCTTCGCAGGAAGAGCAATTGCGATCGGAGGTCAAGTCCGCATCAAGGAATTCACCGCGTCTTCGTGAAATGGCGGCAAGACAACAAGTCCTGCAAGACCAACTACAATCCATAATGAATCAAATGATGGATCTCTCTAAGGAAACATTTGCCATCACGCCCGAGATAGGACGAAGTGTTGGAAAGGCAAACGCGGGAATGCAAGAAGCAAAAAATAAATTGACAGATCGGAACGTGAGTCAAGCCGGAGAAAATCAAAATATGGCTATGGAAGGGTTGAATGAAGCTGCGTTGGGACTGTTTAACAGCATGCAAAGTATGCAGCAATCTGGATCTGCAAGTGGATATTCACAATTTTTGAAAATGATGCAGCAAATGGCAGGTCAACAGCAGGGATTGAACCAACAAGGAATGCAATTAAGTATGGGACAAATGGCTGCGGCAGCCCAACAACAAATGATGCAACAAATGCTCCAGAAACAACAAGGTCTCCGAAAGTCATTAGAACAAATGATGAATGAGATGCGACATTCCGGGCAAAAAGGTATGGGGGACTTAGGTGGTATTGGTAAAGAAATGGATGAGGTAATCAAGGACCTTCAGCGACGTCGATTCACCCGAAAGACTAAAGAACGGCAACAACGGATATTATCCCGAATGCTGGATAGTCAAACATCTGTAGAATCTACAGTAACATTCGAAGGCCCTGGCGGGCTACCTACAGATATGGGACAACGGCAAAGTCTTGCTCTTCAGGCTTTAAATAAAGCCATCAATGCTGGATATTCACGAGAACATCAAACAATGATTAAACGATATTTTAATTCATTAAGCCAACTTCAAACGGAGCAGAAAAATATTGAGGGTGACATTGAAAACTAAATACCTGATTCTCATATTTCTGTTTTTCAGCTATACCCTTTTGGGACAAAATAAAGCATCTATAAATGCATCTATAAAAACAGCAAAAATGCTGGAAAGAAAAGGCGATGTGGATGGGGCAATCGCAATCTATGAAGCGGTGCTTTTGAAAGATCCCAAAAATCATCGAACCGTACGAGATATGAAATCTATATTAAAAACAAATCAACGGTATGATGAGGGAATTCTATTCATTCGTGAAAGGCTTATTCACACTCCAAATGACATTCAACTTTATTCCGAATTGGGCGAATTATACTTTTTAAATGGACAAAAAAAGGATGCAAAAACTATCTGGACTTCAGGCGCAGAGAAATTTAGAAATAATCGTTCCTATTACCGAATTATGGTTTCACTTTATAGTCGACTCAGTCTAGATAAAGAACTAATTTCAATATTAAATACAGGCAGAGAAAATTTTGGTCAATCTTTTATGGCCTATGAAGCGGGAATCCATTATCAAACCCGGCGAGTTTATGACAAAGCCATGGACCAATTCATTCTTCAACTTTGCCATGAGCCTAAACATAATCAAGTCATCCAGCGTAGAATTCTTCTCATGAGCGATGATGAAGATGCAGTCCCAATTATAGAGAATAAACTAAAAATAGCATCACAAAATTATCCAAAGATACTACT
>CAXCBH010000033.1:0-11420 GCA_963980675.1 uncultured bacterium
GACGACAAAAACGCCGGTGATTCGGTTGGCGGTATTTTTGAAGTGATTGCCACCGGGTTGCCTTACGGTCTTGGCGCTCATACCCAGTGGGACCGGAAACTCCATACCCGCATTTCCGCCATGATGATGAGTGTAAATGCATTCAAAGGAATTGAAATCGGTGGTGGGTTTAGCGGTGCGGAAAAATTTGGCAGTGAAGTCCATGATGAAATCGGTCACGATGGCAAAAAATTTATTCGGTATTCAAATAATGCCGGCGGAATAGAAGGGGGTATGAGCAACGCCCAACCCATTGTTTTGCGAATGGCCATGAAGCCCATCCCCACATTGATTAAACCACTTCGATCTGTGGACATACATTCCAAAGAAGCAAAAGATGCTCACAAGGAACGAACCGACTCATGTGCTGTTCCTGCAGCATCCATCATTGCAGAAAGCATGTTATGTTTTGTCCTTACTGATGCACTTCTGGAAAAATTTGGTGGTGATTCCATGGATCAACTCAGGGCGCATATGAGAGCCACAGCGAAATATTAATGAACATTTATTTAATAGGTATGATGGGATCCGGCAAATCAACGGTTGGAAAAACTTTATCTAAAAAAATGCATAAACCATTCATTGATCTAGACTCAGAGATAGAAAAGGGAACTGGGAAAAATATTTCTGAAATATTTGATATTGATGGAGAAGAGCAATTTCGTAAAATGGAAACCAAACAATTAAAACAATATTCTGAATCTATTGTGGCTTGTGGTGGGGGGATTGTATTAAAAGATGAGAACAGGGAGTTTATTAATGAAAATGGGGCTACCATTCTTTTAACAGCTTCAATGGAAGAATTATCGTACCGATTATCAGATTCGGGTAACAGGCCTTTATTAGCCGATGATAATACGGAAGAAGCATTGACGAAGCTCTGGTTGGAACGACAACTGCATTATTTAAATACAGCAGATTTCACTATCGAAACTGATGGGAAAAACCCTGAACAATTAACAAAAGAAATTTTATTACATATCAATCCATGAAAACAATTCCAGTACAATTAGGAGAAAGATCCTACCCCATCAATTTTGAATCAGGCATAATACGAAGACTCCCATCCATTCTTTCTGATCAGAATCATGGACAAAAATGGATAATTATTTCACAATATAATTTGATGGAATTAATTGGATTCCGTTTGATGTCTGACTTAAATAAAGCAGGATTTAAATGTGATTATATCACACTTCCTGTTGGTGAAGCGGCAAAAAGCATGAATGAATTCAGTCGTATCATCAGTCAGTTAATTGAAATGGAATGTGATCGGTCTACAACGATTCTATCTTTGGGTGGTGGAGTAGTAGGTGATGTGAGTGGATTTGTTGCATCTTCCTTCATGCGCGGAATTCAATATTACCAGATCCCAACAACCCTTCTTGCCATGGTTGATTCTTCCATAGGCGGAAAAACTGGCATAAATATAGCAGAAGGGAAAAATCTCGTAGGATCGATATACCAACCACAAGGCGTGTTAATTGATCCTGATATTTTAGATTCACTCCCGCGTGAAGAGGTCATTGCGGGACTTGGTGAAGTAATTAAGTATGGTGCAATTCGCGATGAGAAATTCTTAAATAATATTTCCGAATGGCTGGATGATATTGATACTTTCCCTCTTGCAAAGGCTGTGTTACGTGCTTGTGAAATAAAAGCAGAAATTGTTTCATTAGATGAACACGAAGGGGGGCTTCGCAAACTTTTAAATTTTGGGCATACAGTTGGTCATGCACTGGAAGCTCATTTAGGATATGGTAAGATTCGCCATGGAGAAGCCGTTGCCCTTGGTATGAAGTGCGCTGGATGGATTTCTAGTAAAATGGGTTTTATGAGTGTCGATGAAAATAAATTTCTAACCAACACCATTGATAAACTTTCTTTGCCACATGTATCTAAAGTGGATCCAAATACAATTCTTTCTTATGTAAAAAAAGATAAAAAGATGAGAAACGGTATTCTTCATTTTGTAGTATTAAATACTCTTGGGGAAGGAAACACATGTGATTCTGTTCCTGATAACCTTATCAAAGAGTCACTCAAAGTAATCCAATGAACATACTAGTAATCAATGGACCCAATCTGAATTTATTAGGGATTCGAGAACCTGAGATTTATGGATTAGAGACTTTAGAAGATATTAGGAATTGGCTGAGTATACAGCCAGATGCAATCGGTCATGAGATTACGTGGTTTCAATCCAATCATGAAGGAGATCTTATTGATCAAATTCAAACAACCATCAGTTTATTTGATGGAATTATTATTAATCCTGGTGCATTGACACATTATTCCTTTGCTATCCGTGATGCAATTGCATCTGTAAATACTCCAACCGTTGAAGTGCATTTGAGTGATATTAATACTAGAGAAGAATTCAGGAAAGTATCCGTCATCAAGGATGAGTGTATCTCACAAATATCAGGTTTGGGAAAACATGTTTATATAGAAGCTGTAAAAACTTTAGTAAATCACCTTTAGGTACAATTTCTACTAATATTGAGAAGTATTAAAAAATAGTATAATTAATATAAAAAAGGCAGTTAACTGCCTTTTTTTAATTCCTCCGCTCCTGACCACTGCGTCGGTTAGATTTACGCTGGTAGCTCTTTCTTTTATCGACTATTTTTCGTTTTTCAGTTTCTACTACAACGGTATTATCGCTTCTTCGATGTCCCATCCTTCTGTGCTCATCTCTTCGATCATTGCTACGTCTTGAAGCTCCACTTTTTTCTCTGTGTTCTTCCATGAGTTACTACTCCTCAACTAAATACAAAACTGATAAATAAACAAAAAGGACAGTAAAGCTGCCTTCATACTAATCTCTTCTCTCTTTTTCAGATCGACGACTGTTTTCTCGTCGATCTGCTAATCTCCGTCCATCATCATCTCTTTTATCAATTTCGACATGATGGTTCATTGAACGTCTCACTCCTTCTCGTCTTTCAACTTCTCTTTGGTCATCCGCGCGACGATCAGAATTGCGTTTGTTATCAGCCACAATTATCTCCAATTCTTCTTATAAAAAAGATAACCCCAGCATAAAGCCGAGGTTATCATGTAGTTATGCTGGAAATGATTTAAGTAATTAAATCGACAAAAAGAGTAGAATCTGTTTTTACGAGATTTACCTTATCTGTCATATCCAATGTGCTCACTGCTTTCTCAACCATGGCCATTTCGTTATCATGGATGAAATCATCCGCGCGAGCGATATATGCAAGGTTTTTGACGACTTTAAAACGATCCTCATCGGATGAAAACATCCCCTTGAGGGCTTCTAAAGAAGCGCCATATTGGTTAGTACGAGATGCTTCATCGCCTAAATCAATGAATTTATCGATTACTTCGGCTTCCATTGCGTTGTACTCATCATCAGATACATCCGGCAACATCACTTTGACATTGCCACGCATGGCTTCTTTTTCTGATTCATCCACTTCTCCATCTGCTAAAAATGATACACAGACAAATGCATAGACTAAATCGTGATGTTGACTCCAGTTTGCCATAAAATCCTCTTATATTATTCGTTTTGGGTAATGGTTACTATTTATTATCTAGCCACTAAATACAAACATATGTTATTATTGGACTATCTATACTGAAAAATTATGATTTGTAATCTCAAAGGTCAAGATTTCTGCAAAATAACATTTATTTTATTTTTCACATAGATTATTGTTATAATTCACTCTCCATTGTAGTTTTTATTTTCTATTCTGGACAAAGGATTAAACAAATTGACCCATTTTTATCAAAGTACAAGTACCCAACCTTCAGCTAATTAATATTAATTCATTCTATGGATAAATTCTATACTACCCTTATAAAACTCAATAGCTTGCAATTCAAATATCGAACTTTAATAACTTTTGGAATAGTTCTGATTGTTCTTTTGGCTTCGGATGTGCTATTTAACATCTTTTTTCCATCTATAGTTAATTTTCTCGAAAGTCAATTCAGTATTGTACTATCAGATCACGAGAGTATTGATCTGGGTTTTGCCCCTGAAATATGGGGGGGTGTTCTAGCCATGGTATTAGGAACATTGATTATTGTGGTTGCGATTGCCGCAGAATCTTCTCCAAAACTGATGGATCTATTTGTGAAAGACTGGTTGAGTTTAATCTACGTATGGTTTTTAATCCTAGCATCTCTTCATGCAGTCGTAATCATGTTTTATGTGGAGCCTTTAAATAGGGTATCCAGTACAGTACTGAATACCTATGTTTATCTATTCTTAGCATCTGTTTTTACCCTTCCCTACATTTTTTACATTTTACTTTATTCTAAAACAAGCAATGTTGTCACAACCATTTCAGGGATTATTAAATCATTTATATTTAATCTGAAAAAACCATCTATTCATTCAGCAATGAATACTAGTATAGATGTTATTGAAGAATATCAAAAAGAGATTATGAGTTCTCTAGATCAGTTGGATGATCTACTTGCCTTTACACAATTCAAAGAGACTCAAACAGAAATTATTCGACAAATCAGTAGGATCATTCAAACTTATATTAGTAATAAACCTGGATTTAATCCCCAGTTTTTTCATCTCACACCTACAATAAAAAACAATGCAACTTTCCGTACCTATACGAAAAACCAATACCAGGAAATGGCTAATTCATTGACTTTTTATGAGGTAAAGGTTTTCAGGCTTTTAGGTAATGCTTATATAAAAATGATTGAAAATGATCGCTTTGATATTGCGTCCCTAATTCCAGCTGAGTTGGTTGATATTGGCAAAACCTGCTTGAAAATGGATGATAATACAATATTAGAAAATGTGAATATTCGATTTAATACACTTTTTAGGTTTGCAATAAAGCATGCTTATAAAAATAATGAACCGAGAAATTTATACAATTTGTCCTTTCATTATTCGAATATGATCCAGGAATACATAAAAGCTGATCGGATAGATATGGCAACATATTGTTATGATAAATTTAAATTTTACGCTAATGATATTTATAAAAATGCTGAAGGGAATCCATCTCTTTATTTTATCGTCGATACATTAACGTTTGAATTAAGAAAATGCCAGGTACTAATCCACGAAAAAGGATGGAACGATGACGAACAAATGAATCTTCTGAAAATGATACTTCAGTTGGATAAACCACCCGGATATTCCAAAGACAGCGTTGATAAAGGCATCTTGGGTGGCAATAACGGAACAAGAAGAATTCAAATTGGATTAGCCCTGTTTTATTTGTCTGTGGGTAAGAATGATTTCGCCAGCGCTATTGCGGAAGATTACCTGGATGACCTAGCCTATTTTGATGAGAAATCCTTTAAAGCGAATGCAAATACGCAATGTTTTTTATTGTCGATTTTTGGGCCAACCTTCTGGGAAGACACTGATCGCGGAAATCTCAATATCTATTTTGCACCGGAAAAAGATCAGTTAGAGCCATTTAAGGAGCTGCTTTTTGAATTAATGGATAGCCGTTTAGAAGCCCTTGAGCGCGATGTACAGTTTTTAGCGCTTGAAGTGGATAAACTAATGCAAAAACGCCAACGTCAAGATGGTTATTTAAATGATGTAGACAAAGAACGTATGGAAGATCTACAACGAAAAATTTCTGCCCGAGAAAAATCTGATGATGAAAAACCAATAGAATGGATAATTGATCATGATATTCTTTTCACTCTTCTATGCATTTCCTTTTTCGCTGATCAGGAAATTGATGAATCGGAGAAGGGAGTTATTTTTGAAAGTTTCGGGAAATTCGTGAAAGATGTGACAAATGAAAGTTTTAACTCTGATTTTGGATTAGCGACCGAAAAATTTATTGGACTAGAAAATGAAGAATTGAGACAAAAACAGTATGAAGATTCATTAATGAATATTAAAAATTCTGTAGATACCGATTCGGATCAATTGCTACAACTGATCCATGCATTTGTTGACATTGCTAATGCAGATGAATTCATTCATGAAAATGAATTATTGCTTATACAAAATGCAGTAGCCATATGGGAATTGGACGTGGAGATTAACAAGCCAAAATCAGGTGATAGATTAGAAATTCAAAAATAAGAATGATCCTTTAATTGATATTATTACCCTATCAAAACTATTAACAATTTTTTTTAACGAGTCAGAGCAAAAAAGAATGCTTGGGTCAGATTAGATATATCCCCGCTAGCTGTTGCTAAGTTTTGCACAGCAGATTTTGCAACTTCAAAATAAACAGAACCGCCAATTTCTGGATTATCTTTGACAAGATTTGAGAAATCATCCAGTTTAAGAATTCCATATTTCACTGGAGTCATTGCATGAACATGAGCTGTTCGAATTGCATCATCTAAGACAAGTGAAAATTCGCCAATTCCAAATGCAGGAGCTTCAACAACAAATACGGTTGGTTCTGTGATTGGTTTTGAAACTGGTGATGGATCCGTTGTTTCGAGTCTTATAATAGGCTTCCTGGATGTGGCAAGACCGCTAGCAGTTTTTACCATCATATTTTTTGAAACTTCAACCTGCCCTTGGAAAACAAGAACCATGGTATCGCCTGTTTCGCCTTCAGTCAATAGTTGGTGTTTAGGCTGGCATTCTTGAATTTCAACCACGGAAGCAATTTTTTTGCACATACTTTTTGGTACTTTACTGAAATGATTAATCTTTTGAATTTGTTCTGCTGTAGGATTCATGATTTACCTCAAAACCAATGCGCTATGTTTTTCATCAACTTTATAGTCATCTGGTGGGTTGATCTCCACAACCACATGCTCATCGCTGGTTAAATTAACCCCAGCACCTTCTAACTGTTCCTTGATCATACTACGTATAAGAGGGCTACCACTTTCTCCCATTTGATCATCTAAACTAAAACCTGCCTTTCGGATAGCATACCCAACAAGAAGCCAATTGTATTTGAATTTATAAAAAGCAGATATCTTATTATGGGATTGTTTATTCAAGCTCTTAGGAATTTTTACCTCCTGAAGACCCTTGTCCTTTTCTTCTTGTAAAATTAAGTTATCAAAAAATTGTGGGACACCTGGATCTGTTACATGTTTGGCCAATAGATGAGGCACATGATCATCGGGAACCACAATTTCATTGGCATTGGCTCGTTCAAGGTGAGAAACAGTTTCGGTATCCAATACATGGGCAATAACGTTACAGGATTCTGCAATAGATTTCGCTGTCAAGCATGTTAATACCATTTTATCTTCATCGGGTTCCTCATGTGGTAAAAGGCCAGAATTATCGGGTAAGATCATAAAAGTACCAGCTTTTTCCAAGAAAGCTTTCCGTAATACAGACTCATGGGTAAAATTTTCCGGTATATGGTGGATATCGAGCCTTTCATACCCTGTTGTAGCACGTTGAATGATATCACGGTCTGTTTCATTAACCAATATAACAATATCGGTTGCATCAGCGTTGGAATCAATGAGTTTCAAAATCGATGGAACATATGGATTCCATCCTGCAATGACCAAATGGCCGTTAAATTTACTTTCGTCCAAGGTATCATCTCCTGTTAGTCGTTTTGCAACCAATACGGATGCAACAGCACCGCCAAGTAATGTGACGACGCCAAAGTTTAAAAGCATGATTATAATTGTAAGAAATTTTCCAAGATGGGTTACTGGACTCACATCTCCGTACCCTACAGTAGTGAACGTAACTATCGACCACCAGAAAGTGTGGAAAAATGTATCCAACCAATTTGGCTCATCTCCACCAAAAATGAATGTGTCTCCAACATGACCCGCGACACTTTCTTTAAACATATCATATTCAATTGTTGTGAGTGCTGTAGTTGATAACAATATGAGTAGAATAGACCAAGAAGCATATCGTATAAGTTCATTTTCAGTATAGAAATCTTTTAATTTTTCTACTGAAGCTAGGAACGGATGAGGCTTGTCATCCTTATGATGATCATCTTCCTCTTCAATTGCAATTGCTTCTAAGGCCTCTATCTCCGGAAGTTTATTTAGTTTATCATAGAGTTCCTTATTGGCATGAATCACTTCGTCCAATTCGGTAGTTGAAACGTCCGGGTCTTGAAATTGATCAGGTGATGCGTTATCGTTCATTTATATATTTTTTATGTTGTCCTGCCCTAAATCGAACAGATAATGACAAAAATACTATCGAATTATTTTAGAAATAGCAAACATGAAGTTTAATAATGATATTCTTGTATGGAATGTACATGAATTGTTTTATTTGATAACCGAATAGCTCTTACGGCTGCTTCTGCACCTGATAAAGTTGTTATCGCCACAATACCTTTTTGAATACATGATCGACCAATGGATTCTTCATCATATCGAGCTTGCGCACCCATGGGAGTGTTGATTACTAAATCAATTTTATCATTTTTTATCCAGTCAACCACGTTAGGTCGACCTTCACCTACTTTAAAAATGGATTCTACTTGGAGTCCATTTTGCATCAATTCCTTTGCAGTACCTGAAGTTGCCACCAATTTGAAACCAATTTCATGGAGATCCCGGGCAATAGAAATCACATTCAACTTGTCAGAATCATTGACAGAAAGAAAGACTGTTCCTGAATTTGGGATATTATTCCCTGCACTGATAGACGCTCGACGAAAGGATTCTCCTAGTGTGTTCGATATACCCATCACTTCCCCGGTTGATTTCATTTCCGGACTTAGAAAAATGGATTCTTCCGGAAATTTATTAAATGGAAGCACCGCTTCTTTTACCGCCACATGATGGTTAGAATCCCAAGCTTTTAAATCAAATTCAGATAGGTGGACCCCTGTAGAAAGTTGAGATGCAATCCGAGCCAATGGAATATTTGTAGCTTTGCTAACAAACGGGACTGTTCGGCTAGCTCTTGGATTCACTTCCAAAACAAAAACTTGTCCATCCTTAAAGGCAAACTGAATATTAATCAATCCGATTACTTTTAATTCCAGTGCAAGTGCTTTGGTGATTCGGATAATTTCATCCATAGCTTCAGTTGTGATTCTATACGGTGGCAAAACACAGGCAGAATCTCCGGAATGGATACCGGCCTCCTCAATATGCTGCATGACAGCACCGATGTGAACAGAATGACCATCGCACAATGCATCCACATCGAATTCAAAAGCATCTTCTAAAAATTCATCGATCAAAATCGGGTGACCTTCTGTTACATCCGCATTCCGGGCAATATAGTTAATCAATTGTTCCTTGCCATAAACGATTTCCATAGCGCGGCCGCCCAATACATAACTGGGCCTAGCAAAGACAGGAAATCCGATCTGTTCAGCGACCGCTACAACCTCATCTAAAGTGCGACCCGTCCCATATTCAGGGCAAACGACTTTGAGTTTATTCAGAATATTCGCAAATTTTTCCCGATCTTCAGCCAGATCAATATTTTCAGGTGAAGTCCCCATGATGGGAACCCCGGCATTTTCTAATGCATTGGCAATCTTCAATGGTGTTTGTCCACCAAACTGAACCAGAACACCATCAGGTTTTTCAAATTCAACAATATTTAAAACATCTTCAAAGGTCACCGGCTCAAAATACAACCGATCTACCAAATCAAAATCGGTACTCACCGTTTCCGGATTACAGTTCACCATGATTGTTTTATAGCCCTGATCTTTCAATCCAAACACGGCCTGAACACAACAATAGTCAAACTCAATTCCCTGACCGATTCGGTTGGGACCCCCTCCAAGAATAATTACCTTTTTCCCTTTTAAGGGTGTGATCTCATTTTCTTCATCATACGTAGAATAGCAATAAGGGGTCTGAGCTTCAAATTCAGCTGCGCAAGTATCTACTACTTTATAGGACGGTAAAATATTTTCTTTTTTCCGCAAGCTACGGATTTCTAACTCAGAATTTTTCCACAGTCTCCCAATTTGTTTATCGGAATAACCATTTTGTTTTAATTCACGTAAAGAAACGATATGGCGTGTCTCTACCAATAATTTTATCTGATACAAAAACCAAGGATCAATCCCGGTTACTTTATTCACACTTTGCACAGTTTGCCCTTCCAAAAACGCCTGACGGACTTTTAATAATCTGAAAGATGTCGCATACCGTAATGTTGACATATCCAATGAACGGGCACGATTCACATCAGGGTCTCCTTCAGCGGGTGGCTTGGGCTCCAAACCATCTAAGCCCACTTCCAGAGATCTGAAAGCTTTTTGCAACGATTCTCGGAAAGTCCGCCCAATAGACATAACCTCACCTACACTTTGCATTTGCACCCCCAAATGTCCGGATGCAGATGGAAATTTTTCAAAATCAAAACGAGGAACTTTTGTGACGATGTAATCGATAGTCGGTTCGAAGGCCGCTAATGTTTCCCCTGTGATTTCATTAGGGAGCTCATCCAGAGTGAAACCTACTGCCAATTTTGCCGCCACTTTTGCAATAGGAAATCCGGTGGCTTTGGATGCCAAAGCCGATGAACGACTTACCCGAGGATTCATTTCAATCACAATCATTCTACCGTTTTCAGGGTTTACAGCAAATTGGACGTTGGACCCGCCTGTTTCAACACCAATGGTGCGCAAACATTGGATAGCCCAATTCCGCATTTTCTGGTATTCCTTATCTGATAACGTCATGGCAGGTGCTACTGTAACTGAGTCACCCGTGTGAATTCCCATAGGATCAATGTTTTCTATGGAACAAATAATGATAGCATTATCTCCGGTATCCCGAACCACTTCCAATTCAAACTCTTTCCAGCCTAACAAGGATTCTTCCATTAAAACTTCCGTAATAGGACTGGCATTTAATCCGTTTTCGATCAATTCTTGAAATTCATCAAAATTATAAGCAACTGATCCCCCGGTTCCTCCCATAGTAAAGGATGGACGAATAATAATGGGAAATTGCAAGTCTTGCAATTGCGATTCCGCTTCCTGCCAAGAATGAACAAACCCGCCCTGAGCAGTATCAATGCCGATAGCATCCATCGCTTCTTTAAATCGTTCGCGGTCTTCTGCTTTATCGATGGCATCCACTTGGGCGCCAATCAGTTGTACATTATATTTTTCTAAAATGCCCAGTTTGTGAAGGTCCATGGTAAGATTGAGTGCCGTTTGCCCTCCCACCGTTGGGAGAATGGCATCGGGCCTTTCTTTTTGAATAATCGCTTCAACATACTCTGGTGTAATAGGCTCAATATAAGTTGCATCTGCCAATTCAGGATCTGTCATGATAGTAGCAGGATTAGAATTCACCAGTATAACACGATATCCTTCTTCTTTTAAAGCACGAGTGGCTTGTGTACCGGAATAATCAAACTCGCAGGCTTGCCCAATCACAATGGGACCGGCACCAATAATTAAAATGGAATTTATGTCAGTGCGTTTAGGCAAAACTTATCCTACCACCAAGTTATA
>CAXCBH010000034.1:0-11016 GCA_963980675.1 uncultured bacterium
ATAATTTCATATCCTGCTTTTTCTAGTGATTTTGCTAATTTTGCTGATAAATAATTTACTCGTTCTGCAATCTTTTTTAATCCTTCGGGTCCATGATAAACCGCATACATCCCAGACATGATTGCCAACAAAACCTGGGCGGTACAGATATTAGAAGTTGCTTTCTCCCGACGAATATGTTGTTCCCTGGTTTGAAGTGCCATTCGAAATGCTGGGTTTCCTTGAGCATCTTGCGAAACACCAATAATGCGTCCAGGAATTTTTCGTTTAAAGTTTACTGTAGTGCAAAAAAATGCTGCATGGGGTCCACCGTAGCCCATGGGTACGCCAAACCGCTGTGCATTTCCTACTGCAACATCAGCACCCATTTCTCCCGGTGATTTGAGAAGCGTCAGCGCCAAAAGATCCGTAGCCATGCATACGTAAGATTTATTTTCATGAGCAGAATCACACAGATCAGAATAGTCTTGAATAAAGCCTTCCGTATCTGGATATTGAATCAGGACACCAAAGACAGACTCATTAAATTCGAACCGATTGTGATCTGATATTTTTAATTCAATGCCTAATGGTTCAGATCGAGTTTTTAAAATATCAATAGTTTGTGGATGAGATTGAGATGATACCAAAAAAGTATTTTTATTTGGATCTCGGGTAGCGTTAAAAAACATAAGCATAGCTTCTGCTGCTGCGGTACCTTCATCAAGCAAGGATGAATTTGCTAACGGAAGCCCGGTGAGATCTGAAACCATAGTCTGGAAATTTAATAATGCTTCCAAGCGCCCTTGACTAATTTCTGCTTGATAAGGCGTATATGAAGTATACCAGCCGGGGTTCTCTAATATATTTCGTTTAATGACGGCAGGAACGATTGTCCCATAATATCCCATCCCTATGTAAGACTGGAATACAGAATTCATTTTAGCAAATTCTTGTAGCCGATTAATGGTTTCTGGTTCGGATTTTTTAGGTAGAAAATTCGAGGATGTTTTAGTAAGAATATTTTCAGGAACCACGCTTATAGAAAGTTCATCTAGAGATGTAAGCTCTAATTCAGAAAGCATTGCCTGGATATGGGCATTCTTGGAGCCAATGTGTCGTTTAACAAAAGAATTGAACATAGATCAAAAGGGAAAAATATGGTTAAAATAACAGAGTAAGATTAAAGAAATTCCATCTTTTAGCCTATTTAGATTTTCATCTATGTTCCTTGTTTTTATGGACTATTATCAGGCAAATTTCAATTATGAGAAAAATCACAAAATTCCAAGTTAAAAAAGAAGTTCTAATTAAGGTAGGAGAACGGGTTTTTATCGATGACATTGAATGGAAAGTGGCTGAAGTAATTGATGATATAGTTACTCTTTACAGAGAGGCCGTTGGAGGTGAAAGTCATACTATTCAAAAGACTATCGAGGAAGTTAAATCTCTTCTTGTTAAAAAGACCTGAGATAGAAAATAAATCCATCATTAAACCATTCATATTGATGGATTAAATTGGTAAATTTGTTAGCTGGATATGAATAAAATAATTCAAACAAAAACCACAATGATTATTCTTGTGGGGGGGAAATCGAGGTTGACGCAGGAAGCTGGAACCTAAAAACAATTTTTACAATGCACCGTACGGTGCATTTTTTTTACATTGAGGTAACTATGTCTATGGAAAAACTAATCGAATTACAAGGAATTGATACAAAATTAAGAGATCTAAATGATCTTCTAGGTGATTTACCATTTAAGGTTAACGAATTAGATCAGCAGGAAGCATCTATTAAAAATTCACTTATAGAAAAGAAAGAAAGATTGAAAGAACTTGCTGTCGAGTCTCATAAGGGAGAGGTACGCATTGCTGAAATCAATGACAAAGTTAGTAAATTAAAAGACCAACTTTTCCTAGTTACAAATAATAAACAATATGATGCATTAATGCATGAAATGGATCATATGAAAGAAGAACGGTCCAATATCGAAACAGAAACGCTCTCTTTTTTAGAAGAAAAGGAAACCTTAACTGAATCTGTTGAATCAATGGAATCAGATTTAGGATCTTTATCAAATGAAATAACTGTTCGTCGTGAAAAATTAGAATCAGTTATTTCAGATTCTGCTGAAGAAAAATCATTTTTAGAACAAAAGCGCTCAAATAAAGTGGAAAGTCTTGATCTTAATACTGTGTCAATTTACAATCGTGTATTTCAAGCACGAGATGGGTTGGCCGTTGTGAATCTCTCTGGGACAGGTTGTGGAGGGTGTGGCGCACATGTGCCTATGCAAAAAGTGACAGAAGTTCGTGCTAATTCTGCTATTCATCGATGTGATGTATGTGGAAGATTCCTTTATAGTGAGAATAATTCTGTAAATTAGATCGTTTTTAAAAATTGAGTCGGTCGGATGGTTACTCTTGGCCCGCGTGAGCGGTCTAAGAGAGGAAAGTCCGGGCACCGCAGAACAGGATGCCCCTTAATGAGGGGAGGTTCGCATTCGCGAATCATGGAAAGTGCAGCAGAAAGTAAACCGCCCCGTTATTTGCGGGGTAAGGGTGAAAGGGTGGTGTAAGAGACCACCAGGTCGTGAATAAATTCAGGATGCTTGTAAACCCCATCCGGTGCAAGATCGAATAGTCTTCAAGATGTTGTTCGCATCGCTAAAGAAGCGGGTAGGTTGCTCGACCATGATGGTAACATTATGGCTAGATGAATGACCATCCCTTTGGTTTTGAATTTTCAGGCTAAAGGACAGAACTCGGCTTATAGACCGACTCGATTTTTCTATATATTATGCGTTGGATATTCCCAAATCTTCAATCTGATCAAGTCAGAACAACCATGGAACATTACCAAGTTCCAGAATCAATTGCGAAAGTAATGGTTTCTCGAAAATTGACTGATTTGGATCAAACTAAAGAATTTTTCTCACCGAGTATTTCCCAACTTCATAATCCCTTTTTAATGAAAGGGATGGAAAAAGCAGTTAACCGGATCATCAGAAATATAGAGTCTGAAACACCCATTTTTATTTTTGGAGATTATGATGTGGATGGTACCACAGGTGCATCAATTCTTTATACAGGGCTCTCCAATTTGGGTGCAAAAGTAAAAACCTATATTCCGAATCGTGAAAAGGAAGGCTATGGCGTTTCAGAAATGGGGATTGATAAAGCAGGAAAATTTAGTGCTGACTTGTTTATTACCTGCGATTGCGGTATTAATGCCATCAACCGTGTTAATTATGCTAATGAGAAAGGTATTGATGTGATTATCACTGATCATCATATCCCTGGAGGAATATTGCCAAATGCATATTCCATTTTAAATCCCAAACAAGTGGATTGCGATTATCCATTTAAAGGATTATGTGGAGGTGGCGTTGCATTAAAACTTTTATCGGGATTAGTGAAAAAGATGGGATATTCATTTGATTTAATAACCGATCTAATGGATTTAGTAGCATTAGGAACATCAGCTGATCTTGTTCCCATGAGAGATGAAAATAGGGTTTTTGTTCATATTGGACTAAAAACCTTGAGAACAACGAAGCGACCCGGACTACGCTCATTATTGAAAGTAGCAAAAGTGGATTTAGATAGGGATTTATCTGTTACACAAATTGTGTTTCATGTAGCACCAAGAATAAATGCGGCACGTCGATTGGGAGATGCAAATAGATCTGTAGAATTATTAACCACAACGGATACTGACATAGCTAATCAACTGGCTCAAGAATTAGATCAGGAGAATTTATCAAGAAGAGTAATCCAGCAAGGTGTTGTGGACGATGCGTTATTTTTAGTCAATTCAGAAGTGGATTTGGAAAAAGATAAAGCCATTGTGTTAGGATCTCGAGGCTGGCATCAAGGGGTGGTTGGTATTGCGGCATCCAAGATAAAAGAAGAATTCAACCGACCATCCATTATCATTTCTTTTGATGAAGAAGGAAATGGAAAAGGATCTGCTCGAAGTATAAAAGGGTTGGATCTTTACAATGCTTTAACAGCAGCTAGTGAGCATTTAAAGAATTACGGCGGCCATGCCATGGCGGCAGGGTTGGCAATCCATGAATCAAAACTAAATGATTTTCGGAATGCTTTTTTATCTTATGCTGATTCAGTATTAAATGTTAATGACCTTGAGCCTCAATTATATTTGGATGCGGAAATTAGATTATTTGATTTGAATCATCGGTTTATGGAAATCATAAAAAAACTGGGCCCCTATGGACCAGGAAACATGCGTCCAAAATTTTTTGTCACAAACACAAATGTAATTGGAAACCCAAAGGTGATTGGAAATGGAGATCATATTAGATTCCAAGTGAAGCAGAAACAATCCGTTATTGATGTGGTGGGATTCGGACTAGCTCATCATTATCAGGATCTCATTTTGGGAGTGCCTATAGATATCGCATGTATTGTAGAGACAAATGTATGGAGAGGGAAAGAATCAATTCAATTAAATGCTAGAGATATTCGATTGTCTTCGACTGAATAACTCTTGTTGTAAATTCAAACTTAACCCTTTTAAAATAGAACACCTTTTTAATGGATAATTTATTTTTTACTGACGAACATATCATGATTCGTGATATGGTTCGTGAATTCGCTGATACCGAAATCACGCCGGTTGCCCGGGACTTGGATGAACAAGGGGAATTTCCCACGGCTCTCGTGAATAAAATGGGTGAATTGGGTCTCATGGGCATCTTGATTCCGGAAGAATATGGTGGCTCAGGGTTGGATATGGTTGCCTTTGCCACAGCTATTATTGAGTTGGCACGGGCCGATGCATCAGTGGCTATTACTATGGCAGCACATACATCACTGGGCTCACTCCCCATTCTGATGTTTGGATCGGAGGAGCAGAAAAATACCTATCTTCCCAAACTGGCAACTGGCGAAATGTTGGGTGCATTTGGCCTCACAGAGCCGGATGCTGGTAGTGATGCAGGTGCCACAAAAACAAAAGCAGTTCGGGATGGTGATGAATATGTGGTAAATGGCGGAAAGATTTTTATTACAAATGCTGGAAAAGCAGGTGTGTTATCTTTTACGTCTCAAGTGATTGAGAATGGAAAAAATCTGGGTATTGCTGCATTTTCAATTTCTACAAATACACCAGGTTTGGAAATTGGTCCTAAAGAAAAAAAAATGGGATGGCGTGCTAGTGACACACGGCAACTATTTTTCAAGGATATGCGGATTAAAGCGACATCCATGCTAGGAACGCCCACAAATGGTTTTAAAACATTTTTGAAAACATTGACATCTGGTCGAGTCTCCATCGGTGCATTATCTATAGGGACGGCTTTAGGTGCATATGAGCGTGCATTAGCCTATTCCACTGAACGAATTGCATTTGGAAAACCAATCAATAATTTTCAATCTGTTGGATTCAAATTGGCAGATATGGCAACTAAGATAGAAGCATCAAAATTGCTGGTTTTCCATGCGGCGTGGATGAAAGATCAAGGATTGGACATTACTAAAGAAGCAGCCATGGCAAAACTCTTTGCCAGTGAAACAGCTATGGAAGTGACCACCGAAGCTATCCAAATTCATGGAGGATACGGCTATGTAAAGGAGCATGATGTGGAACGCTTTTTCAGGGATGCTAAGATACTAGAGATTGGTGAGGGGACCAGCGAGATCCAGCGACTTATCATTTCAAGAGAAATACTAAAAGAATTTCAGATTTAATGACTGAAAAACAAAAGCCCAATCCACTTTTTCTATATTTTTTATTTGATAAATATTGGAGACAATACCTGATTATTTTCGGTTTAATAATGCTGATCTCTATTCTTTTCCCCCATGGGAAAGCGTTAAAATATTCCTATCAAGTCAATGACATCACTAGGGAACCCATTATTGCCCCCTTTACTTTTTCCATTTTAAAAACTGAAGGACGGCTACAGAGTGATTTGGATGAACAGAAAAAGTCCGTACCTTATATTTTTAACCGAAATGATGAAATTGTAGCAAAACAGATAGATGCTTTGGGTGAATTCTTTGCTATGACAAACGAGTTACGGCATGCCATTTGGCGACTTGAAGAATCCAAGAGATTGGTCTATGAACGTCGTTATAACAAGCAATATGAAAAAGCTCACTCCGAATTTGTATCTGATAGTGCCAACCTATCCATTCTGACAAATGAATTCCACCGGATCTATTCATTCACTGAAGAAAAGCCCGAATGGATTACCTATGTGACAGCGGACCAAGATCCGAAAAATATGAAGGATTTGGATCGGAATAGAGATCATGTGATTCAGATTTGCAAAAATAGATGGACAGAAGGTATTTATGATATTGTAGTCAGTGATATTGCTAGTCACCAAGTTATGATTAATCAAAGCGATGTTCCGGATCTAGCAACACCAGACAGTTTTAATGATCTTCAGTCTGCATGGACAAAAGCAAGAAAAGAATTGCTTTCCATTTTTTCTGAAGGTGATTTTTTCCGTGATCTGGGATATGATCTCATTGTTGAGTTTATGCAACCAAATCTATTATTTGATCGACAACTTACTGAGCGCCATCAAATTGAGAGTTTAAATAAAGTTCCCCGTAGCCAAGGTGTAGTGTTAGAAAATGAATTAATTGTGGATGCCAATATCCGGATTACTGATGATGTCCTTCAAAAATTAAACTCATTATCTGTGGCAATCACAAAACAGGAAACCAATTCTGGTTGGGCGAAAATTGCCTTGAGCTTTCTTGGGAGAATAATGATGCTCTCGGTGGTGGTTTCTCTGTTCTTTGCATTTTTAGTAGTGTACCGTATTGCCATTTTCCAAGATTGGAAATTGGTTTTATTAATCTCAATCGTTTTTTTACTGCAATTGGGATTGGCTCATATATTCGTGATTAGGTTGGAATGGTCGGAATATTTAATTCCGGTAACTGTTGGTGCCATGACCCTTACTATTTTATTTGATGCACGAATCGGATTTATGGCCACAACTTCTATGGCAATTCTCATGGGGCTCATGATGGGACAAAACATTGATCTTGTCATTGTCTCACTTTTCACAGCAACAATTGCCGTTTATAATATCAGGCAATTGAGAAAAAGGAGCCAATTATTCACCACAATGTTTGCTCTCATTGCTGCTAGTATTTTTGTCATTATTGGATTGGGGCTTTTTAAAGAACATAATTGGATTACCATGTTAAGTGATATTCAATTATTAACCATCAACAGTATTTTAGCACCAATTGTGACTTATGGATTGATTGGTCTATTTGAAATCTTGTTTGAAGTAACCACCAATTTAACTTTGATTGAATTATTAGATTATGATCATCCACTATTAAAACGGGCTCAACAAGAAACAAATGGGACCTTTAATCATAGCATCGTGGTTGGTAATCTTGCAGAGTCATGTGCAAATGCGATTGGAGCGCATGCATTGCTTTGTCGCGTGGGTGCTTATTATCATGATATTGGAAAAATGGCGAAGTCAGAATATTTTATTGAAAACCAATACGGTGGGGAAAATAAACACGATTCACTTACACATACTATGAGCGCACGTATTATCCGAGCACATGTGAAGGAAGGATTAAATCTTGCACAGGAATATAGTCTTCCAAAAGTAGTTTCTAATTTTATTCCAATGCACCATGGAACAACCCGTGTAGAATATTTTTATCGAATGGCATTGAAAGAAGCTGAAGATTCAGGTGCCAAAGTTGATGAAAGTGCCTTCCGATATCCTGGCCCAAAACCAAACACAAAAGAGACAGGCATTCTCATGATCTGCGAAGCAGTAGAAGCAGCCGTTCGATCTATCAAAAAACCGGATATTTTCAAGATCGAAGCTATGATTGATAAGATTATTAAGGGACGCATTGATGATGGTCAATTGAATGAATGTCCCCTTACGTTAGACGAATTGAATAAGATCAAGGGAACTGTAGATGGTACCACGGGAATGTTACCTGTACTACGTGGAATTTATCATATTCGGGTGGAATACCCCGATGATCCCAAAAGCACTGCTTCTGCATGATCATTATTTCCGTGGATTGTGATCCAACGCTGGAATGCCCTAATAAAAAATTAGTTATAAATTTAGCCAAATCGGTCTTAAATAAATATGAAACCCCTAGTGGAAATATCTCCTTTATATTTGGATCTGATGAATTGTTGTCCAATCTGAAGAAAGAATTTTTCCAAAGAGATCATTGGACAGATGTGATCGCTTTTCGTTTAAATGAATATGATGAAAAAGATGTAGAAGGTGAAATTTATATTAGCCTTCCACGAGCAAATGAGAATGCTATATCTTTTGGGGAATCCTATGAAAAAGAAGTAGCAAGGCTCATCATTCACGGATGCCTACATTTGGTTGGGTTTAATGACGAATCAGAAAAAGAAAAAATAGAAATGACAAAAATAGAAAACAATTTATTAAGCCAATTAAACTGGCATAAACTTTTTGGGACTTAAATGAATAAACCAGATGCTGCAGACAAGTTTATTAAACTTTTGGAGATTGTTGAAAAACTTCGTGGACCAGATGGGTGTCCTTGGGACAAGGAACAAACACACGCATCATTGCTCCCTTATTTTATTGAAGAAGCATATGAAGTAATGGAAAGCGTGGACAAGGGTGACTTTGAAACATTCCAGGAAGAATTGGGTGATATATTGCTTCATGTAGCGCTACAGTCACAAATTGCATCAGAAGATTCAAAATTCAATATTTCTGATTCATTGGACACAGTGAATGAAAAACTGGTCCGGCGCCACCCGCACGTTTTTGGGGATAAAAAAGCTGATGCTGCTTTTGAAGCCAAACAAAATTGGGAAGCCACAAAACATGTAGAGAAAAATAGAAAATCCCGTTTGGATGGTGTTCCCTTGGCTCTACCAGCGCTTACACGCGCCCAAAGACTTCAACAAAAAGCAGCCTATGCTGGATTTGATTGGGACAACGTGGATGATGTTTGGGCAAAACTTCATGAAGAAATAGATGAATTAAAATCAGCCCATGAAACTGGGGATATGGAAAATATCAAAGAAGAGATTGGTGATGTCCTTTTTTCGGTAGTGAATCTTTCGCGGTTTTTTGATATTCCGGCTGAAGATATGCTCCGGGCGACGAATCGAAAATTCACGACCCGATTCCAAAAAATAGAAGAAGAATTAAAGGCAAAAGGGAAAAAGCTGGAAGAATCCACTTTAGAAGAAATGGAAGAAATATGGGAACGGGCGAAAGAGAAAGTGTAACTCGTAAATAATTATATTTTACATATTTAATAGATTCAAATTGTTTGATTTAATTTTATCTGCGTTTAATACCCTTTTCATATTGATCCTTGGATCGTTATAATCAATTTTCTGTCAGATTCACGGTTCCGGTGTTCACAGAGATAAATTCCTTGCCACGTACCCAAGTTGAGTTTCCCATCTGTGATAGGTATTGAAACTGACGATCCCAACAGAGAAGCTTTCAAATGAGCAGGCATATCATCAGACCCTTCAAAAGTATGCTGGTAATAACTTTGGTTTTCTGGTGCCAGCATATTGAAATGAGATTCAAAATCAGTCCGAACAGTTGGGTCCGCATTTTCATTAATCGTTAAGGAAGCGGATGTATGTTTTATAAATAATTGAAGAATCCCGGTTTTGAGATCCTTTAATTCAGGAATATTTTCCAATACATCATGGGTGATGATGTGAAATCCGCGAGACTTGGGAGAAAGAGTAATTGTTTTTTGAATCCACACTATTTTAATTTGCCACGAACTTTACTAAAAAACACAAAGAAAAAATTTGAACTCAGTATACTTTAATTTCCTTAGCTATTTAATGATTTTTGCATCCAGATGCGAGTTTCTTCATCTGGAATTATTTGAGTTTCTTCTGTAATTATAAAACCACGATTTAAGGAAAACGCTATCATTTCATCATGCTTTTTCCGTGTCTTTAATAAGATTGAACTAAATCCGTTTTCGGCTGCCCACTTCTCTTGGAAATTTGCTAGAGAATAAGCATCATATAGTTGCTTAAGTTCCAGGAATTCTGTCATTACTGTTTTTTCCATAATAGTACCTTTGGTTTGTGTTAATTAATATGTATAAATATTTGAAATTCATATTTGTGATACCTTTATTCTTCATTGGTTGTAGCGAACAAGAAGAAGAACAAGAAGAAGAACTGCCATACATTAGCCCTGCATGGATAATGTGGGATGATCTTGTAGATAAAGAATATTGTGCAGGAAACCAAGACTCAATGTTTGTTGATGGCACTAAGGCTTTGTATAATCCCATGTCCCTTACAAATTTTGCGGGGGGCGGCGGTTGCACTCATGTCGAATATTGTTCGTATATACTTTACTATAAAGACCTTGGCTATGTTGATTATAAAATAGCAACGGCTGGGTACAACTCATCTGATTCTATATATTCTTATGATCTAACTGAAAAAACAAACGTCCGATACGGAATGTCTGTTACCCCACCCACCATTTTTCCAATTAGCCAGCCATAAGTGGCAAGGTGCAACGATGGTACCTTAGCAGTTTAATAATTTTTGCATCCAGATGCGAGTTTCTTCAGCTGGAGTTAGTTGAGTTTCTTCTGTAATTATAAAACCACGATTTAAGGAAAATGCTATCATTCCATCGTGTTTTTGCCGTGTCTTTAATAAGATTGAACTAAATTCATTTTTGGCTGCCCATTTTTCTTGGAAATTTGCTAAGGAATAAGCAACCCCCATTCGGCGAAATTTTGGTAAAACGCCACCCATCCAACTGTAAAAGCTGCCATTATTAAATCGGTCATAGCCAATTTTAAATCCAACCGATTGATTGTCTATTTCAGCAATAAGAACAAGATACTTTCCTGCACATCGTTTTTTATATTCTTCTATTTTGTAGGGAGAGTTGAATTCGGGGATTTTGGATGATAAATCCACGCATTCCTGAAATGCCCCTTTGCGAATATGAATCAAGTTTTTCGTTCTTTTTTTCGAGCAGCAGGGAATAAAATATTATTTAGAA
>CAXCBH010000035.1:0-10527 GCA_963980675.1 uncultured bacterium
CAAAAGGATAACCAATTCCTCGCGAATTATCTTCACGAATTGCTGACCCGGTTTCACCGATTTCAGTACCTTTGTCCCCTGCGCTTTATCATGCACAGTATTGACAAAAGATTTCGCCACATTAAAGTTCACATCAGCATCTATCAATGCCCGTCGAACTTCCCGAACGGTATCATTAATATTCTTATCAGTTATTTTACCCAGACCTCGAACATTTCGAAGAATAGATTCAAACCGTTCTGTGATGTGACCAAACATATGTTTCCGATTCGAAAATAGCTTGGGAAATTAGGGTCTTTTTTTATTAAAAGTAAATGTGAAAAGTCAATTGAGATTCCAAGGATTTTATCATATAAAATTATAGCAGTTTACTGTCGTAGGAGTCCAATCAAATTTGATATTTATTGATTTATCTGTTTTGGCTATCGTGCCAAAATAACCAAACCCAAACAATTTGTATCGATGATTTAAACTTCTTCCTATATTTTTTTAATCATTTAGGCAGCCAGTTTTGGAGATATTCAGAGTAATACTGAATACCCACTACTCTTGAGTATTGATGATTGTTTATTCGAACTTATTTTACAATCCTAAAAAGTGTAATCTATTGTAACGCCAATTTGTTTCGGATCACCATAACTTTTCCAAAGCTGATCTGGATAAGTGGGTGGAATGAGTCCAAAATAAAAACCTCGCGTGGTGTAGCGTTCATCCATTGCATTTCGGATCCAAATTGCGGTGGTCGTTTTTCCAAATGATTTCCCAAGGGTCAGGCTCAATAAAGAATAGGGTACTGATTTTTGGTCATGACTATCTGAAAAATAGTATTCATCTTTAAAGCTCATCAGAGTTGATGCAAAAAAGCCAGATTCATTTTCATAATTAAAACCAACTGATCCAGTTATTTCCGGTGACATGGCTGCTTCCCGATTTCCACCGATTGCTTCAAATAAGTGAATTTGTCCACCCATGTTGTTAAATATCCTAGTGACGCATCCATATTGAGACTGGATGAAACATTAAGTGTATTCTCCCATTCGAATCCTTGAATCGTTCCCGATCCAGCATTGGTGGTATAAAAAAGAAAACTGTTTGGATCTCCTTCCACCTGTTGGCTAGATAAAGATACTTGTTGGTCTTTTCGTAAACTATAAAATGCTGAAAGTTGAGTTCTGTAGAAATTTGTGACTCGATTTAAGCCAACTTCAAAATTCTGAATAAATTCCGGATCAAAAGGTCGGCTTGTATCAGATAAATATGGCTGCTGATTCACACCACCAGACTTGTAGCCCTGAGACACAGAACCATAAAAGCTGGTGAATTTATCTTTTAAATAGTGTAGGGATGTTCTATATCCAATCATAGCATGATCGACATAAAAATTAATGGGTGGTAGTTTGATCTTTTCCCAATAGTCATTCAACCCTTGGGATGTGCCTTCATATTTTATGGAGTTATTTTCAAATCGGACATTTGCTTTTAATTTGAGTGACGGTGTTAAATTAACCCCATATTGCCCATCCCCTGCTGCGACCAAGAAATCATAATGACTGGTTGCATCTGTTGCCGCACCGCCATATAAATATCCCATTGCTTCATCCTGTTCGATCAATTGTTTAAAATATCCTCCCATGATGATGGATTCCATGGACAAACGAATTTCCTGAGTAAGATTTGAACGATTTCGTTCATTCTTATCATAAAATTCATAGGCCCAGCCCTCCACTGCTGGATCAAATCCATGGTTATTATGCCAGTATGTACTGTCCGCCCAATCACCATCATAGGCGTGGACCAAATTCGTTACTGTGAATGAGGTAATACTGGTAATATTCAAATTCTCCGATGCTTCGAATTGAGCTCTTAAGGAATAACCATAGGTTCTTTGGCTGTCTTCCCCTTTATCATTGGAATAGGTTATAAAATCCGTATTATTGTCCGGCGCCCAAACATCATATCCATTTTTAAGTTCGGCGTAGATAAGCGTAGCTAAGATAAAGAGTCGATTATTTGGATTATAACTCAATTTCATTCTGGAGAATGCTTCTTCCCGCTTATTGGAATCCGTGATGTTTTGGCTCACATTTTCACGAAATCCATCGCTGTAATTGTAAATACCGGTCAACCGCATATTCATATTTTTCATTAAGCGGACATTCATGACCGAGCTCCAACCATAATGATTATCAGAGCCAAAATTTGTGGATAACTTCATTTTAAATTGGTCTGTTGGATTCGTCGCTCGCATGGAAATGAGTCCTGCCATAGCGTTGGGTCCATAGACTGAAGATTGAGGCCCCTTGAACACTTCAATTTGATCTAAATCATACAGGAGTCCCACCATTCCGAGTCCACTTAAATCCATGTCATCCATGACAAATCCCACAGAAAAATTGGGAGGTCCTTCTCCAAAATAATGGCTTCTTTCACCGATTCCACGAATTTGAAAATACCTAGGACGACTGGAACCTCCGGCCCAATTCAGATTTGGAATTTGTTCCGTTAATGATTGAAAATGGTCTGTGCCAGTTTCACGAATGAGATCTCCGTTAATAACAGTTACGCTGGATACCACTTTCTGGAGTGATTCATCGGATAGGCCGGCGTGGACAATGATCTCTTTTGATTTAATCACAGTTGGGCGGATTTCGACCAACATACTTTTTTGAGCGAGTTGGCTTACTAGATCATATCCGATATGTGAGAATTCCAATTTAGTTCCAATTGAAACATTAATATTGAATTCTCCGAATTCGTTTGTGGCTATCCCCATTTCTCCTGCTGTTACATTTACACCTTTAACAGGCTCATTGGTGGATTGATCCATTACAGTCCCTTTAATTTCTGCAAACAAAAAGGATGGAAATAGGATTAAAAAAGTAAGGTGTATTTTAAAATTCATTGTGTCTTCCTACGCTGGCATTATCCAGATCAGGTCAATGGGTTTGTTCTCAGCCGTTCGATCTGGTTCTGAATGGCACCCCTGACGTGATTTAAATTACATTATTTTACCTACTTGTGAACACTTGGGTACTCATTTTCTTCCATTGCAGAACCCAAAATGTTTTCCCTACCTTTACAACTAATTTTTCGGAGAAAAAATGTCCAAACCCTTACCAGAGATTACTCCCAAAGCTATTGTTCTAGGAGTTTTATTATCCATGGTGCTTGCAGGAGCCAATGCATACCTTGGTTTATTTGCAGGAATGACCGTTTCAGCATCCATTCCGGCAGCGGTGATTTCCATGGCAGTTTTACGGCTCTTCCGAAAATCGAACATTTTAGAAAATAACATTGTTCAAACTGCAGCATCTGCAGGAGAATCCTTGGCTGCGGGTGTAATATTTACAATCCCTGCATTAGTTCTTATGGGTGTTTGGACAGATTTCGATTACCTGGAAGTTGCGAAAATTTCTGCCATTGGCGGTGTAATTGGTGTGTTATTCACAGTACCATTGCGTCGTGCATTGATCGTAGAAGCTAAACTAAAATATCCTGAAGGTGTTGCTACTGCAGCAATTTTGGAAGCAGGTGAAAAGTCTCGCACATCGACTGAAAAAGATGAATCAGGCGGACTTATTACTATCGCAATTTCAGGATTAGTGGGTGGTGCCATGAAACTCTGTCAGCAAGGGTTTTCTATGTGGCATGCGGCCATAGAAAGTGCAACCGTCGTTGGTGGCTCCATTTTCGGAATCGGGACGGATCTCTCCCCAGCCTTGATCTCTGTGGGATATATTGTTGGACGAAACATTGGAATTTTGGTTGTGGCTGGCGGACTTATTTCCTGGGCTGTTGCAATTCCTATTTATACGGCTATTTATGGATTTGAAGGAGATCCTATGCCTGCAGCTTGGGATATATGGAATTCCCAGATTCGTTATCTCGGTGTTGGTGCAATGGTAGTTGGCGGTATATGGTCACTTATTAAATTATTCAAACCCTTGGTAACCGGAATTAAAGCCAGCCTGGATGCGGTTAAAAAATCAAAATTGGCTACAGAAATTCCAACGTATAAACAAGATTTTCCTATTAATTATGTGGGAATGGCTTTAGCAGTTTTACTGATTCCTGTTTATCTCCTCTATTTTGAAATTGTGAATGATGTTGCCATCGCTGCACTTCTTGCTGTGGTTATGATGATATTCGGATTTTTATTTTCTGCTGTGGCCGCTTATATGGCGGGGATAGTGGGTTCATCCAATAATCCAATTTCAGGAGTTACCATTGCCACAATTCTTTTTTCATCCCTTTTACTCTTGTCTCTTTTGGGCAAAAACTCCGATGTGGGTGCTTCGGCTGCTATCATGATCGGCGCAGTGGTATGTTGTGCCGCCGCCATCGGTGGAGATAATCTGCAAGATCTAAAAACAGGACACATCGTTGGTGCCACACCCTGGAAGCAACAAATAATGCAGATTGTTGGCGTTTTAAGTGCAGCGGTTGTTCTAGGGCTCGTTCTGGATATTCTTCATACGGCATATACAATCGGTTCTCCAACATTATCTGCACCACAAGCAACGTTAATGAAGTCAGTGGCAGATGGAGTATTTACAGGAAATCTTCCATGGACCATGGTTGGATTCGGCGCTATTATAGGCGTTATCATTATTTTGATAGACCTTCGGCAAGAACGAATCGGTTCTGATTTTCGAGTACCTATTTTGGCGGTGGCCGTTGGGATATATCTCCCCATTGAACTGACTGTCCCCATTTTTATCGGTGGTATGATCGCCCATTTCAGTGATCGATCGAAAGCGACAGACACCATGAAGAAAAAAGGCTTACTCATGGCTTCTGGACTCATTACTGGAGAAGCACTTGTTGGAATATTAGTGGCTGTTCCCATTTTTATAACGGGGAGTAAAGATTGGTGGCCTCAATTTTCAGGGTTCCAATTAATTGGAATTGCTGCCTTTTTAGGTGTTATTGGGTGGCTGTATAAGTCCGTGACTCAAAAGTCATAATGAAGTAGTCTGGTCTTATGCCAACAATAACCTATGATCTTTTACATCGACTCCCAAAAGTGGAGCTCCACTGCCATTTGGATGGATGTCTTCGTCCAGAATCCGTTTTAGATGTGGCAATAAATGAAGGTGTAAAACTCCCATCATTTGAACTAGATGAATTATCTTCCTTTTTAAAGATCGGTAAAAAACGAGGGTCTCTTGAAGAATATCTAAATCGTTTCGACATTACTCTTTCTGTAATGCAAACACCTGAGTCTCTTACTCGATTTGCATTCGAATTAATTGAAGATGTGGCTCAAGAAAATGTTCGATATATCGAAGTCCGCTATTCTCCCATTTTACACCAACAGAAAGGTATGACCTTAGATATGGCAATTGATTCTGTTAAAAAGGGACTACACGAAGGTGAAAAGAAATTCGGAGTTAAGTCCGGGATCATCGTATGTGGAATTCGTTCTATATCACCGAATGTTTCTTTACGACTAGCAGATCTTGCTGTTCAATATAAAAATAAAGGTGTTGTGGGTTTTGACCTGGCCGGTGCAGAAGAAAACTTCCCCGCCAAAGAACATCGGGAAGCTTTTTACCAAATTAGAAATAATAATATCAATTCTACAATTCATGCCGGGGAAGCCTATGGGCCAGCATCTATTCATCAAGCTATTCATTATTGTGGGGCAAATAGAATTGGGCACGGGACAAAGCTCAAAGACGATAAAGATTTAATGCAATATGTAAACGATCATCGAATCGTATTAGAAATTTGTCTCACATCCAACTGGCAGACTCGAAGTGTACACTCATTGAAATACCATCCATTCAAATTTTATTATGATCAAGGTATTCGTGTAACATTAAATACGGATAATCGACTTATGTCCGATACAACTCTAACTGATGAATTCATGCTGGCGCATGAATTATTTGATTTTCAACTTCATGATTTTCGAGAAATCACTATCATTGCTATGAAGAGTGCTTTCCTGCCCCACAATGAACGGCGAAAAATGATCAAATCTATTGCAGAAGAATTTGAGCAGGATTTTGGGCTTCATCCTGAATATATTGACCAAAAAACCTTAATAGAATGATACAAGGATGATATATGAAATCCTTTTCTGAGTGTTTTATTAAGATTGATCTTTAGTTTAATAATTGCTCAATTGTTTTAGACACTTTGGATATTGAGCCTGTGGAATTATTAACTAATTCATATTCGATTTCATTCCTTAATCACTGTCACTTTCTCAACACTCTGTGACCCATCCATTCCATAAATCGCCAACAGGTAAATACCGCTTGATACTAAATCTCCCGCATTATCCCTTCCATCCCATGATAATTGGTCACCGTCAATACTGATTCCACGGCTGGGGATATGTCGCACCACTTTCCCATCCAAAGTCATGACCATCATAGATGATTCAAGTGGCAAACCATCCACTTTCATTGGGTTTACGGAAGGAATATAAAAGGGACTGGGAAACACTTTCATATCAGAATAATCCTTCTTCTTTTCCCCAAAGGGGATGCGGAGAATATTTACTCCTTTGCTCGTAGCGATATAAGCCAGACTTCGTTTTTCGTCAAAAGCAATATCTGTAATTTCATCGGACAAAAGTGGACTATTGTCAGCTCGTAGACCATTAATATCCGGCCAGTAGGTAGTATTCTCCAATAAAATGTGTATTCCTTGAGAGGGTGAATGTGCCCATACATTTCCGTGCGGATCTATTTTTATTTCAGCTCCATTTCCAAATGAGATATTAGGAAAATAGGAAAATGCATTCTCTCGCAAAACAGGGTCTGTTGAATTTGTTATGTCAAAATAATTTAACCCTGATGCTGTTAAATAATAAATTCGATCATTAGTACCCATTCCCAGAGACCATACAGTTCCATTATCCTGAATTTTTTTCCACCAAAAACCACTCGGATTAATAGGGTTCCCTTCATAAGCCAACATAAAGATTCCTCCATTCGGATAGAACCCAAGATTGGCTTCTTCCGCTTGGAATGCCGAATACCATACTCGATTCCAGGAATCAATAGCAAGTGACCCGGGTGATTGGCTAATTCTCAATGATGTTTCGTAGGAGCCATAGTGCTTCCAATCACCCGTTGATGACCTAACATGAATTGGCATATTCCCATTGATGCAATAAGGATTCGCCACCCACATATTATTATCAAGGTCAAACTCGATATCCAATACCACCATGAAGGGCCTTGAGTTGGATTGAGTGTTATGGAAACTCAAATATGTCGTATCAATGAGTGTAATATTTGATGGATCGTCAACATCCAGAATAATGACGCCACCACTGGTACGATTAGGGGCAGTATTTGATACATAGGACCCCCGTATTGCACAATAAAGCAATCCATCCGGCCCTTGTTCAAGATCGGCGATAAAACCTCCAAAATCATGGGAAACGGTATCAGCTATAAAATGTGAATAATCATAATTTGAATGAATTGTATCAGTATTGATTGTTTTTATTTCAAGAATATTCCGCCAGCCTTCATCGTTGTAAATGGAAATTCCTTGTGCACTTCCGCCCACTAATCTTCCGTCATCTAAAACTGTTATAGCAGAAAATCCACTGGTTACAGGTGCGTTTGGGAGAAACCGTGTAACCATCTCATTCCCATTATCCAGGTTTTCAATAAATAATAACCCATTACGGACACCCACAATCATTTGATTGTTAACTCTTGTTATACCCGATAACCAATATCGATTTTCTAATAAAGCGTCACTCGTATTTGATTTTCGGTACAATTTCTTCTGATCTATGATCCAATAATCGTTTTCATTCACAATAATTTCACTAATGTTAATAAAGGAGTATGAAAAATTGATGGCCTCCCAATTCCCCGATAGAATCGATAATTCATACAAATTGGTTTTGGAAGAGAATGATATGAATGAATCATTAAATGTTGCTGAAGTCACTTCAAAGTCCATGGCATCATCAATTGCCTGCCACCTATTGGGATCTTTCAAATTCTCAGATAGGTTACCCAAATAAATGCCATAATTTGTTCCAATAAATAAAGTTGAATCATTTGCCAAAAAACAGTTTATAGAACCAACTGCAACAGGATAATTTCTAAAACTATCACGATATTCCCATCCATCTTTGTAAAGAAATTTCATAATGCCAAAGTCTTGGCCATCCTGAAATAGAACGAATGCCAAAGAATCTAAAACTTGAATATCTAATATAGCGGTTAGATCAAAATCAAAACTGATAATAGATTTATTTTCTTTTGGATCATAAACCTGCACAAACCCAAACGGCACATTTCCACCGATCCAAATATTAGAATTATGGTCATGGTCGATTGCAGACAGATCTACGCCCAATAATCCATCAACAGTGGTGTAAGTTTCATAAACTTGGTCCTTAATATGGAAGACTCCTCCCCCCGTTGCAGCAAATAATTCGTTATCCAAATTTGTTAAGTCTCGAACATTTAAAGGAGAAGTAAGCGCTTTCCAGTCATTTATACGAACCTGGGAATAGCCTGTAGACAAAATTAGTACTTGAAAAATTGTAATTATTCGATTCAAAATTGGGATATGAAAATTAGATTATCGATGATTTTATAGTTTAGGAATCTACTTTATACTTTTCTGTTGATAAAAAGGTTTCAAAACCTTTCTCTTTTGTCTTACAAAATTTTTTCCCAATTTTGAGACAATGAAACATCCATTCATTCTACTTTATTTAACCTGCTTCTTGTTTGGTGGAGATCAGGTACCTTTCACCATCGAGGTTCGGCCCCGAGTCATTGATAATGCTAAGGTCCTTATTAATGTTGAAGTGATCAACCACGTAGGAAGACCAGTAGATTATCTTGAAGGATTTTTGGCAACATATTCTGGGAAAAATGAATTTATTGGTGAAGAGAGAATGGTTTTAGTTTATAATTATGAACCAGTCCTCCAAACCGGATTTTCAACAACCAAAACAATCACATACCCCTTGGAAGGAAACAAGCCCCCCACTTTTAAGTTTACTATTTCAAAAGTGAAATTTGCCGGGGAGAACCGAGTATTCGCCTGGCACCCCAAAGCTGGTTTTATTCGGATCGATTAAATTGTTTTTCGTGGTGCTTTATAAATTTGTCTTCTAATAGTTTACTATAGTTTAATGTATCCAGATTCAAAGTCAGATCATTGATCCATCTTCGGGTTCTTTCAACATAGTCTTCTATCAAAGGAATTGGCACCCGTTCCGCATACATATTAGCAATCACAATGGCCGCTGGAATTGGAATGTATCCGTTGATAGGGTCATCATAAAAATTATCCAGGTTTTTGATTAGTTCACGGGTTGAAAGATAATCGACGGTTTCTCCAAATACATCATCTGCTAATAATTCATCTTTCGCCCACGTTTTTAAATAGCCATGAAGACGTCCATCTAATACACCATGAAGATACGCTGTTTTGACCCGATGGGTAGTTTCTGGATGATAGTCTACATTCTTGGCGATCCTGTTCCAATCATTCCCATCCCAGAAGAGACGATTATGTTGGGCAGTTAAAACCGTCAATAATGACATTGTTAAAATAAATATTCGGGTTTGCATCATGGAAAGTTTACAACGATTAATCATTTTTGACGACAACAGTTTTAATGTTGACAAATTCCATCATACCAATGGATGACAATTCTCTTCCATACCCAGATTGTTTAATACCTCCGAAAGGTAATCTTGGATCTGATTTTACAAAATCATTTACAAAACATAAACCTGCATCCAAGTGCTTTTTAGCAATTTCTTCTCCTTTAATTTTATCTCTAGTAAATACTGCTGCACCAAGACCGAACTCAGTTTGGTTAGCTAAAGAGAGTGCTTCTACTTCATCTTTTACTTTTATTACTGAAAATACTGGGCCAAAGATCTCTTCATCAAAAGCAGCCATACCTGGTTTGACATTTACAAGCAATGTGATAGGATAATAATAACCAGGTCCATCCGGTATGTGACCACCCATACGCAAGTCAGCACCCGACTCAATCGCTCGTTCCACTTGATTATGAATTTCATCCCTAGCAGAGGCAGAAACCATGGGACCCATATCAACTTCATCTAATGGGTCGCCCATAATTTTTGTTGATAGCTTTCCTTCAAGATGGGTTAGAAATGAATCATAAACTGATTCATGGACAATAATTCGTTTTGCACCGATACAACTTTGGCCCCCGTTCAGGGTTCTGCCTGTAACACATGCATCTGTGGCTGTGACCAAGTCTGCGTCTTCCAAAACCACATATGGATCACTGCCTCCTAATTCAAGCACTGTTTTTTTCAATACACTACCTGCTGTTTCTGCCACTGACTTTCCTGCTGGAGTGCTCCCTGTCAAGGTAACAGCAGCAATAGATGGATCTTTGATGACCTCTGCCACTTCTTGTCCTGGAATGACCAAGTTTCGGAAAATATTTTCCAAGAACCCTGAATCAATAAAACATTTTTCAATGGCCGCTGCGCACCCTTGGACATTTGATGCATGTTTCAGGATGGCACCATTCCCGGC
>CAXCBH010000036.1:0-10384 GCA_963980675.1 uncultured bacterium
TAAAATTGCAACTCTATCAAGTAAATATCAATGTTTTATTTTACAATTTTGGCTTCCATTGGTTTTGCCAAAGTAGAGTATAACCATCCAGAATTAAACTGGCAAACTTTTGAGACAGAGCATTTCCAAATTCATTTTCATGATGAAACAGAAATGACGGCACGGGAAGCAGCTACTGTTGCAGAAAATATATATCCAAAAATCACTGGGTTTTATGAATTCCAACCCAAAGAAAAAACGCATCTCATTTTGATTGATCCTGATGATTACTCCAATGGCGCAGCCTATTATTATGATAATAAAATCATGATCTGGGCATCGCCTTTGGATTTTGAATTACGTGGCAGCCATCGTTGGTTACAAAATGTGATTACACACGAATTCGCTCATATTGTATCTCTGCAAAAAGCAATGAAAGCAGGGACGAAGTTTCCAGGTGCCTATCTTCAATTCATGAATTATGAAGAAGAAAAACGTCCCGATGTGTTGTATGGATATCCCAACACACTTATTAGCTATCCTATACCGGGAACTGTGGTCCCGCCTTGGCTTGCTGAAGGTGTTGCCCAATATATGTACGAAAATGCGGATTGGGATCATTGGGACACCCATCGTGATATGATCCTTCGAGATAGGGCAATCCATGGGAAATTATTATCTTTTACAGAAATGAATACCTTTGGTAAAAAAGGAATTGGGAATGAATCGACCTATAATTCTGGTTTTGCACTTTCAACTTTTATTGCAAATGAATACGGGTCTGAAAAATTGAAAGAAATCATGATTGAACTTTCATCTCCAATTCAATTCTCAATTGGAGATGCCATGGAGAATGTTTTAGGGGATCATGGGAATGATGTCTATGATTCATTTAAAACATCACTGGAATTAAAATATAATATGCTTGTATCGCCCATTGAGATAAATCCAGTTGAAGGCATACAGGTCCAGAAAGAAGGGACGACCAACATATTTCCGAAATGGCATCCAGAAAAAAATGGATTTGCATATCTTTCAAACAAGAAGAATGATTATTTTGGGCAAACTGATTTATTTTATTACGATATGGATACAGGAGAAGAAAAAAAACTTATGGGCAGTGTACATTCTGCACCGACATGGCATTCAAATGGCGAAATTATCTATTATAGTAAAAAGCCGAAATTTCCCAACAAGCATGGCTCAATGTTCTATGATATTTATTCTTACAGTTTTGGGACAGAAAAAGAAGAAAGGTTGACATTTGATGCTCGGGCATTTAACCCGGTTTTTATTGATAAAGACAGTACCATCGCTTATCTGGCCACTTACGATGGTGGTCAGGATATATTCATTTTAGATTTAAAGTCAAGTCAATCAAGAAAGATGAGTAATCTCACTGATCGTCCCATTCTAAGCCATTTAAACTATGATAAATCGTCTTATTCTTTATTTTTCGATATCACATCTCACCATTACAGAAATATTGGGTATTTTGATTTAAAAACGGAGGGAATTGGCGAAACACAACAACAGCCCATCTTTGATCCCGAAACAGGTGAAAAAATATCGGGCGATATGCATTTCGATCCGGAAACGGGTGAAGCTATTATTAAAACGCAGTTTGACCCTGCAACTGGGACGCAGGGCTTTTATAAAAACGATCCACATTTCGATGAAAGGAATATGTCCATTTCCGATAGTGGAGTGCAAATTTATTCCCAAGATAAGAGTGGGATATATAATTTATTTATGGTGAATCCAATAGATACAACATCTGGATATATTACCAATCTAACCGGTGGAGCATTCATGCCGGATATTGCTAAAGATGGACGGGTCTTATATTCTTTATATAAAAATGGAGCATACACCATCTCACTTCTAGATTCAATTCACTTGATTCCAGAAGATTTCGTTGGTTATTCACCCAATTACTATCAAAATAATTCAGGGTTTTCTGAGCCTATTTTGACCCTTAATAAAACTGAAGCGAAGTCTTATGTAGATCAATTTCCCAATATGTTCATTATGCCCAAGTTGATGATGGACTATGGTACCCTTAAACCAGGTTATTATTTTTATTCAAGTGAAGTGATTAACCGGTTGTCGGTTTTTGGCGGAGCATCCTTAAATAAACTCAATGATGTAGATCTTTTTTTTATTTTTGATTTTAAACGATTTTACCCAACACTGTTTTTTGAAACCTTCTATTTAACTCGAAATACAACGGATAACTCCAAATATCAAGGGATTTACGATATTGAAGATGATATAAAATTTAGATTGGTTCAATTTCGGACTGGAATGAAAATTCCCATTTTTGGCAGTTTGTTAGAACTTTCCGGAACCAGGCAATGGTACCGGGCATTCATTAATCAAAATTTACCTTCAGAAGGAATTGAAGCAGGTGCAGCCTATGATTATTTTCGCGGATGGTCATTGAGTGGAGATTGGTCATTAGATATGGTGAAAAGAAGATTAGATAAAACGATTAATCCATCCAAAGGATTTAAGGTTTGGTCTAAAATTGATCTAGAAAATAATGATTTTATTGAGGGATTGGATTTATCAGAGTCGGGGACATTAACTGAAAAGTTTAAAGATAATAATCTTGGACGAATTCAGCTAGGTGGATCCTATTATTATGAGCTGCCATGGCAAAAAAGATGGACAGTCTCTTTAACGAGTCAAGTTGGTTGGATTTCCAATAATGATGTTGATTCATTTTTTCATTTTTATTTGGGTGGGCTACCGGGGTTGAAGGGATATCCATTCTATTCTATTCAAGGCACACACAGTGCAATGATAGATGCAACATTCCGGATGCCAATTTTTATGGAAAAGCATTATAAAGCAAAGTGGACAATTTGGCAAAATAGTACACTAGGTGCCATTTTTCAAGTTGGAGATGCTTGGACAGACACATATTCATTAAAAAAATCAGTGGGAATTCAATGGCGGTTGAATGGGTTTTCCTTTTATAACTTCCCCACCGCTATAGAGGTGGAATATCATCAACCTATAAACAAATTTGAACGTAAGATTAATGAAGAAACAATCACATATGGAAATGAAGGGCGAACTTATGTTAAAGTTCTTTTTGACTTTTAGCCTGTTTTTTTTACTCTTAACTCCAATGATGGCACAGGACTCATCATCTGTGGTTATCATTGAAGAACCAAGTATTAATTATCCAGGGAAACCACTTATCATGTCCTTGGTTCTTCCTGGGTCCGGGCAGTATTATAATAAGTCTCCTATGTGGAAAACGGCTTCCTTTTTAGGCGTAGAGCTTGGCAGTATTGTAGCCTGGGACTATTTTATAAAAAAGGCGAAAACATTGAGAAATGAATACTGGGGTTTTGCTGATTCTTATTGGGATCTATACACTTGGTATTTATTTACTGAAAATGGTCCTAACGGTAAAATTGAACATAATGGCAGGCAATGGACAGAAAATGATTTCAGGGCCATGAGTAATTATGAAGGAACGCATCATTTATTATTGCATTTGTCTGGTAATCTTGCTGCTCAATATGGTGAATTTATCACATCTGACAGTTTAGGGATGATTTCGGGATATTTAGATTCAGATTTAGTCAATGTAGTACGAGATCGTCATTTTTATGAAAATATTGGAAAATATGATCAATTTGTTGGTGGATGGTCAGATGCCAACACAGATTGGTATTGGGAAGAAAAACAATTAGAAGACAGTACTGAAATTGTGATTAAAACACCTTTGAAAGCAGACTATCTTGATCAAAGATTTGAATCGAATAAAATGTTAGATATGGCAAAATTTAGTATTACTGCCTTATTATTTAACCATGTAATTAGTGGGTTAGAGGCCGTCCTGACTAACCAGAAACAATCTCGTGAAAAACAGAACCCAACAACCATCGAAACGGATGTAAGTTTATTATACAACCCTTATAACCCTGGCGGTGTTGGTGGTGTTGCTTTAACTATAAACTTTTAATAATATGAAAAAATTACATTACTGTATCATTATAATATTTACCCTATTTCTGAGCTCTTGTGCCGGATCAAGACATAATGATGAAATTGACCTGCAGGAGCAATTCAATATTGGTTTGAAAAATTTGGATAATGAGAAATACCTTCAAGCCCAGCTTGATTTTAAACAGATTGTTATTCGAGGTACTGGTTCGGATCTGGGAGATGATGCCCAATATTTTCTGGGAGAAGCTTATTTCAGGAATGAAGAATATTTAGAAGCAATCGCCGAATATGAAAAGCTTACACGGCGTATGGGGTTTAGCCCTTTTGTCGAAGACGCTCGTTTTAAGATTTGTGAAGCGTACCGGATTGAATCACCTAAATATTACCATGATCAAGAGTATACGGAAAAAGCTCTGGAACGATATCAGGAATTCTTAGACGATTTCCAACATTCAAAACTCAAGGAAGAAGCATTAACATCTATTGAATTATTGCGGGAAAAATTAGGGCTGAAATTGTACGAAACGGGGATTCTTTACATGAAAATGGATGAATTTGAATCCGCCAAAATTGCCTTCGAACGTGTTATTGATAATTATTACGATACTTCTGTGGTACATCTTGCTCGCCAAGGAATGATTAAAGCTCTGGCAAATAATCGCCAAATTAATGAAGCACAAGATTTGTTAGCTGAAAATGAAATGAATCTGACAGAACAAGGTCTTTTTGATGATGCAAAGGAAGTAATCCAAGATATTCAAAAAAAGATTGAAAAAGGGCAATAATGAAAATTTGTTTATTTGGTGGTACATTTGATCCGCCTCATATAGGACACTTGCTTATTGCTCAAACAGTTTGTGAAGCAGAAAATTTTGATAAAATCCTGTTTATTCCTGCTTATCAACCCCCGCATAAAACAGAGATCACACCTATAAAAAACCGTCTTGAGATGCTTCAAATTGCCGTTGAAGGAAATCCAAATTTTGAAATATCTGATGTGGAAATTAAACGGCGAGGAGTTTCTTATTCCATTGACTCAATCAGGGCCATCATGGAAGAGACAGGCTCAGACATCAATGATACATTTTATTTGATTGGAAGCGATAGTTTACTCGACTTTCATAATTGGAAAGATTCAAAAGAAATATTGAATGAGTGTCAAGTGATTGTTGCAATTCGTCCTGGTTTTCGACCTAGTGATATTCCAACCTGGATTCTTCATCGTATACAGTTTGCCAATATTCCTCGTTTTGAAATTTCATCCAGCAATATTCGCCATCGATGGGTAGAAAATAAAACAATTCGGTATATGGTGACGCTCCCCGTTTGGGATTACATCAATGAGAATAATTTATATGCCTAAGATGCGAAATTGTAATACCAGCGGATCAGATTAATCACGACGAGGATTGTTCCTTCTGCACGACTGATTCGCCAATTGGTACGAATCATAAATAGGGTAAGCCCTACCATAATTACGAGAAGAAAAACACTACTATATATATCTTCTCCGATTAATGTTGGATTAATCATTCCTGCTAATCCCAACACACCCAATAAGTTAAAAAGATCGCTCCCAACCAAATTACCCAATGCAATCCCATGCCGTCCTTTTAGCGCTGCTGATATGGACGTTGCAAATTCAGGTGCCGATGTTCCTGCAGCTACAATGGTTACGGCAATGACCCAATCAGATACGCCCCAATAATGGGCTACACTGGATGCATGTTTCACCATAAGGTGTCCGCCATAAACTATCATGAAAAGACCGATCATAAAAAAGACATAGGATTTCCAACTGGCATTGTGAGGGGGCACTTCTTCAGGAGGATCTTTTTTAATAAATAGAAAAGCAACATACCCAATTAATAAGGAAAATAATAATATACCTTCAATAATAGTAAATGAATCATTGGGAGTCCAACCATCAAAACCGAAAAAGAGAAAAAAGATCAATGCCGTTGTGATAAGCAAAAAGAGCCCATCACGGTTAAATAATTTTGATGATGTGGTTATGGGATGAATTATGGCTGTACCACCAAGAATAAAACCAAGATTAAAAATATTGGAACCAATTACATTGCCAATGGATATATCTGTTTGTTGCGATATTGCAGCGCTAATGGTTACAGCAAATTCCGGTGCGGATGTCCCGAAGGCTACAACTGTAAGTCCGATAATCAAATCAGACACTTTTAGAGTATGTGCAATCTCGGAAGCTGAGTCAACTAGCCAGTCCGCACCTTTCCAAAGCATGATAATAGAAATGATAACTAGAATACAATCTAGAATGATATTAGTGTCCATGTCGCCAAATAATGTATTTTTTACAGATGCGGAAGCTACAAAAATTCCCATCGAAAAATAATTGGAAAACCAATATTTACTAAAAGGTATACTTTCTTATGATTAGACGAAGAAAAACCATTCAATGTATTTGTATTCTTCCTATTTTCAGCATCTTAAAACACACTTGATTTTTTCATGATTGAATTCCAAAATGTAACTTATGCTCACGAAAAGGGTTCTGGGGTTAATAATTTAAGCCTAACCATCGAGGATGGAGAGTTCTCCTTTTTGATTGGTCCAACGGGTTCTGGTAAAACTACCCTCATGCGATTAATGTATTTTGATTTACTACCTGATGCTGGACGTGTTAAGGTAAATGGTTTTTCATCAAAGAGCATTACAAAACGAAAAATTCCAATAGCTCGTAAATCCATTGGGATGGTTTTTCAAGATTATAAACTATTGGATGACCGAAACCTATTTGAGAATGTTGCACTTCCTTTGCATGTTCTTGGGCATTCAGCACGAGAAATTCCTGAAAGGGTAGAAGAAGCACTTGAACTTGTAGGTTTAGAAGGAAAAGATCATCATTTTTCAAATGAATTATCTGGCGGGGAACAGCAACGTGCTTGCCTTGCGAGAGCTATTATAAAGGAGCCTGATATTTTGCTTGCAGATGAACCCACAGGGAATTTAGATCCTGTTGCTTCTTTTGAATTGGTGAGGCTTCTTGAAACAATCCATGAAACTGGGACTACTATCTTAATGGCATCTCATAATTATAATTTGATTAAAGGGCGAGGTCGACCGATCTATGAACTCAAAGATGGTATTTTACGAGGACGGTAATGGATAAGTTTTTTTACCTTATTACTGAGGGCATGAAGAATGTTTGGCGACATAAAATGACGGCATTCACAGCTATCATCTCTTTGTTCATTTCATTGTTCATTGTGGGCCTTTTAGCTACCGCGGGAGATAATACTCATAAAGTATTACAGTATCTCAGGTCAAAATACAAGATAGAGGTGTTTTTTAAGCAAGATGTTTCCAATGAAGAAGCCGTTGGGCTGATTCACCAATTAAAAAAAATCAAAGGTGTTCGTACAGCAACGATTATTGAAAAAGAAGATGCAGTCCGAATTTTTAAAGATCAGTTCGGTGAAGATATAATGGATATATTAGGATATAATCCATTGCCAGTGAGTGCCGTGGTGAATTTATCCAGGACTAGCAGAGATTTAATCAGGGTGGAACCTATAATTAAGAAAATTAGATCAATAGGCCAAGTTGAAGACGTTCGTTATCAGGGCAACTTAATTAAGAAAATTGAAAGAAATTACAGCCGCGTTATAGATAGGTTTCCTTATTTGGCTGGGATAGTTATTATTTTGGCTGTTTTGATCATTTATAATACAGTGAAATTATCCGTTTATTCTCGTAAGGAATTGATCCGATCTCTTCAAATGATCGGCGCCAGCAGAATGTTTATTAAATTACCTTTTATTATAGAGGGCGTTTTTATTGGTCTCATTTCGTCTTTATTAGTGTATCCAGCTCTTTTAGGATCAGTTAAAGCTATTAATTATATTTTTACCAATTTTACATCTTGGAGCATTCGTCTTTCATTTAACCCAGTCGTATGGATCTGGCTTTTTTCTTTAGTTGTTGTCATTACGTTGCTTGGCAGTTATCGTGCTGCATCTAACTTTTTAAAATAGCATAACTTTTCTGTCATTGTCCAAAGGGAATACAAGCTCTTAAATTCCGGGCTGTATTTTTTCAATAAAACTATTATTTAGGGTGAATTGTGCCTAAAACATTAAAAAAAGAATCAAAAAGAAAATCAAGCTCGAAAACAGCTAAAGCCAAAGTTTCTAAACAACTTTCAAAAGATAAGGAAATTCTCAAATCATTGGAGATGCAGTTGGAAGAAACAAAGGATAAACATCTTCGACTTAAAGCTGAATTTGACAATTTTCGACGACGAAAAGCAGATGAATTATCTGCATTATTAAAGTATGATGGTGAAAATATAATCAAAGGATTTATTCCTATCATGAACGATCTTGACCGAATGCTCGGCTCATCCAATGCAACTAATGAATCATTGAAAGATGGGATGAAATTAGTGGATGTAAAGATCCAAAAATATCTAGAATCGTTAGATGTAAAATCATTTGGTGAAGTTGGAGACGAAATGGATGCTGAGATACACGATGCAATGATGACACAAACAGATGAATCCATGGATGACCATGTGATTTTGAGCGTTTTTGAAAAGGGATATACTTATCGTGATAAAGTGATTCGCCATGCAAAAGTGATTGTGAATAAGAAATGAGAGATCTTTATGATATAATTGGTGTTTCCAAAAATGCAACTCAAGATGAAATTAAAAAGTCTTACCGAAAACTTGCTCTGAAATATCACCCAGATCGCAACCCTGATAATAAGGACGCAGAAAAGAATTTTAAAGAAGCAGCAGAAGCATATTCTATATTAAGTGATGCCCCAAAACGGTCTCGTTATGATCAATTTGGACATGCTGGTGTAGGGATGGGTGATGCAGGTGGCGGTCCTGGTGGGTTTAGTGGTGGTGGTGGTGTCCATATGAGTATGGATGATATATTTTCGCAATTCGGTGATATTTTTGGTGGAAGCCCCTTTGAGAGTATCTTTGGAGGAAGTGGTAGAGGACGATCTCGAGGTCGTGGGACAGATATCCAGATTAAATTGAAATTAACTTTTGAAGAGATTGCAAAGGGTATTGAGAAAAAAATTAAGATTAAAAGATCTGTTGTTGCATCAGGTGCTGAATTTATCACATGCCCAACATGTAAAGGCCAGGGGCAAGTTTCTACGGTACAGAATACGATTCTTGGACATATGCGATCTACATCTGTGTGTCCTCATTGCGAGGGCTCAGGTAAAAGGATTGGAAACCGTCCTGCCGGATCAGGTCCGGATGGAATGATTAAAAAAGAAGAAACCATTAAAGTGAATGTCCCTTCTGGTGTGGAGGAAGGGAATTATATGACTTTGAACGGACAAGGGAATGAGAATATTTCAAAAACGCCCGGTGATCTAATTATTGTATTTGTGGAAGAAGATCATGAATATTTTGTTCGAGACGGTGAAAATGTATTACTTGAAGTCACAATTTCATATCCCACAGCTGTATTGGGAGGAAAGATAGAAATCCCTACTGTAGATGGTAAAGCAGGGCTCAAGATTCCAGCGGGGATCCAGTCAGGCCAAGTATTGAGATTAAAAGGCAAAGGGTTTCCACGATTAAGGAGTAGGTCTAATGGAGACCAACTGGTAAAAATACAGATTGAAACACCTACAAAATTGTCCAGAAGTACGAAAAAACTGATTGAATCGCTTGGAAATGATCTTGAACCAATACTAAATCCTCTATCGAAAATAGATATTTAATGACATTGTTCACTAAACGGGAAAAGAATGTTATCATCTTTTTGATTTGTACACTTATTCTCGGGTATGGAGTAAAATTATATCAAGGAAGTCACCTATATGATGATTTTAAACCAGTTACTTTAATAGAAAAGGAATCATTCGAAAAAAAAGCCACATTAGCATATGATAATAGTAAAATAAAAGGGTTAAATTCGTCTGAGTCATCTACAGAAAAGGATTATAACCCGCTTACAGAAATTATTAATATTAATACTGCCGAAAAGCAGAATTTGGTAAAACTTCCAAAAATTGGAACTGTTACTGCAGAAAGAATTATTCGATTTCGCGATGATTACGGGCTATTTAAAAGTATTGATGATCTGTTAAAAGTCAAAGGAATCGGTCCTAAGACACTTGAAAAATTGAAACCACAAATCACTTTATAATTAGTTAAATATGAACTTGTCCCAACAAAATAAAACTGATCTTCTTGAAATTGCAATAATACTTGCGATGTTTTTCCTAATAATTGTAATCTATGTACCAGTTGCAATTTGGGAGGAAGAGGATCATTACCAGAAAGAAAGTCGTTATAGAATGGTCAATCTTTATGATGTTCAGAAATTTTATTCAAGTTTGACCGGGAACTTCAATCCGAATTCTCTGGAAGCCATGACCTTGATAAATGCAACTAGAGATTCTACTGTGGCGGATTCTTTATTCA
>CAXCBH010000037.1:0-10108 GCA_963980675.1 uncultured bacterium
CCGAGAAGAAACGGATGGCAAATGGGTTATCAAAACCCCGATACCTGATACCATTTCTGGCTTAATTGTTCGTAATGTGCATGATTTTGAATCAATCCCCGAGGAAGTAACCTGTGTATTTTCTGCGTTAGGCTTGCAAGAAAAACAAGATACACGTGATTTTGAATTTGGGTATGCTCAAAAAGGATATGCTGTTATTTCCACTAGTTCTGCAAATCGCCAAACCAATGATGTGCCTATGATCATTCCTGAAATAAATGCCCATCATGCAGACGTGATTCCCATTCAACAAAAGAACCGAAATTTTCCAAGTTCTGGATTTGTAGCAGTAAAACCTAATTGTTCAATTCAATCCTATATTGTTGTATTAGAAGCATTAAAACAAGCAGGGTTTCCGGTGGATCGCGTACAAGTGACTACCCTTCAGGCATTGTCAGGCGCCGGCTACAAAGCATTAACCAATCCAGACTTAAAAGAGAATGTGGTGCCATATATAGACGGAGAAGAGGAAAAGACAGAAAAAGAACCATTAAAAATATTTGGGGAAGTGACAGAAAACGGCATTGAACAATCCACGGAAATAACTATAAATGCAGTATGTACACGTGTACCAGTAGTGGATGGACATACAGCTGTAGTGCATATTGGATTTGTTGAAATTGTCCCTACTATAGATGAATTCAAATCAATTATGTCTTCATTTACAGCGGAGCCACAATTATTGCATCTGCCATCAGCACCAAAGATTCCTATTGTCGTTTTAAATGAAATAGATCGTCCTCAACCCAAATTAGATCGAGATGTAGGGAATGGCATGACTGTAATTGTAGGGCGAATAACAGAAGATAAATTTTTTAATATTCGATTTATTGGATTGTCGCATAATACAGTTCGTGGCGCCGCCGGTGGTGCGATTCTTATGGCAGAGCTTCTTGTTCAAAAAGGATATATCCATGTTGAATAATTCAATTCGAGTCCGGGCAACGGCTTCAGTAGCTAACGTTTCTTGCGGTTTCGATTGTATTGGTTATGCCATTACAAAACCCGGCGATATTGTAACAATTGAAAAACAGGATCAACCGGGAATAGAAATTTCAATGTCCGGAATAAAATATGAATCTATCCCGGTTGATCCTGAAAATAATACTGCAGGAAAAGCCATTTTATCTCTTCTTGATACTTTAGAGAGTAAGCAGGGATTTAAGGTTCATATTGAAAAAGGGATTCCCCCAGGAAGCGGGATTGGTTCCAGCTCTGCCAGTGCGGCGGCGGCAGTTGTGGGTGTAAATGAATTATTGAATAAACCACTCAAAAATAGTGAATTACTGGTTCATGGCATGGCAGGAGAAGCGGGGGCATCAGGTGGATTTCATGCAGATAATATTGCACCGGCACTTTTCGGTGGCATCATCTTAATCCGCAGTTATGAACCTTTAGATATTCTGAATTTGCCGGTACCAAAAAGTTTATTCAGTACAGCCGTATTACCTGATTTTATCGTGAATACTCTGGACGCACGGCGTATGCTACCTAAACGGGTTCCTTTAAAATCTGCAGTAGAACAGGCCGGAAACCTGGCGGGTTTTACTTTGGGCCTTCATGAATCAGATTTTGATTTATTGGGCCGTTCCATGGTGGATCTTTTCGCTGAACCGATTCGAGCAGAACTCATCCCCGGTTACAACTTGGTTCGACAATCTGCAATGGATGCCGGGGCAATCGGCTGCGGAATCTCTGGCTCTGGGCCTGCTCTTTTTGCTTTATCCGATTCATTGGACATAGCAAAACAAATCGGGGCAACCATGGTGGATTCATTTAATATAGCAGGACTTAAGAGCACAGCCTACAGCACACCTATTCACACAAAACCACCGGAAATATTGGACTGATACTTGCGCTTTTATAGTACAAAAGGCAACGCTATTTCAGTCGGATTCAAGGATGCATTGTTCCATGGATTAGCACCGGACGGTGGCCTTTATATGCCCGAGACTATTCCTCATTTAGGGATTGACTTTTTTAAATCTGATTTAAGCTACCCTGAATTAGCTGCTGGCATGATCCATCCATTCACGAAAGATGATTTATCACACGCTCGATTAATTGACATTTGTGAATCGGCATTTGATTTCCCTCTGCGAATTAAAGAATTAAATAAAACTGATTCTGTACTGGAGTTATTCCATGGACCTACATTCGCCTTCAAGGATTTTGCAGCCCGGTTCATGGCTCGAACCATGTCTTATTTTCTTAAAAATAACGATTATGAGCTAACAATTTTAGTAGCTACATCCGGCGATACTGGGAGTGCCGTTGCAAACGGGTTTTTTAACGTAGATGGCATTAACGTTATCATTCTTTATCCTTCCAACCGAGTAAGCGCTATCCAAGAAAAACAACTCACAACTTTAGGCGAAAATATTACTGCTTTGGAAATAGACGGCTCCTTTGATGATTGCCAGCGAATGGTTAAAGCTGCTTTTCAAGATATCGATTTGCGAAATCGTTTATCTTTAAGTTCTGCTAATTCGATAAATATGGCTCGCCTTCTCCCACAGTCTGTTTATTATTCATGGGCATGGAAACTATGTGCTGAAAACAAGCCTATCATATTCAGTGTTCCCAGTGGAAATTTTGGGAATTTAACCGGTGGACTATTGGCAAACCGAATGGGCCTTCCAATTGAGAAATTTATTGCTGCGACGAATGCAAATGATACTTTTCCACACTTTTTAAGTAGTGGTACAATTCAACATCAAGATGCTGTACAAACAATATCCAATGCAATGGATGTGGGTGTTCCCAGTAATTTAGATCGAATACAAAACTTGTTTCATGATGATGTAAACCAAGTAAAAGTGGATATTGCCAGTTGGAGCTTTCCTGATAAAGATACAAAAGAATCTATTCGAAATATCCAAATAGATTTTGGCTATTTGATTGATCCACACACCGCAGTTGGTGTTTTAGGATTAAATAAATATAGACATGAAACAAATTCTAAAACGAAGGGTGTGGTTTTATCTACGGCGCATCCGGGGAAATTTGCAGATGTGATTGAACCCATCATTGGAAACAAGACAGCCCTACCTGATTCATTACAAATTGCCATGAAAAAAGAAAAAAATTCCATTAAAATGCCCAAGAAATTTTCTGACCTAAAAGAATATTTACTGGCAGTCTAATTAGCTACACCAAAGGAACTCTTATGAAATTTGATACAAAAGTTGTCCAAGCAGGCATAACACCTGACCCCACCACCGGCGCTATTTTACCACCTCTATACCAAACAGCCACCTACGTTCTTGAAGAAGTGGGCAAGGATAAAGGATTTGATTATACCCGATCATCCAACCCCACGCGACAGGTGATGGAAGAAATATTAGCCGTTCTCGATGGTGGAAAATACGGTATTGCATTCGCCAGTGGCATGTCGGCTGTAGATAGTTGTATGAAACTATTGAAAGCCGGTGATCACGTAATTTGCTCTGATGATGTTTATGGTGGCGTTTCCCGGCATTTCAACCAAATTCTGGTGAATTATGATCTTCATTTCACCTATGTGAATTCTTCCAATTCCGCCAATATTGAAAATGCAATTCAATCGAATACAAAATTAATTTGGATAGAAACGCCTACGAATCCACTCTTGAAAATCACTGATTTAGAAGCGGTGGGAAATATTGCAAAAAAACATAACATCCTTTTTGGGGTGGATTCAACTTTTGCCACACCGGTTTTTTTACGACCATTGGAATTTGGCGCAGACCTGGTTATGCACAGCACAACAAAATATTTAAGTGGACATAACCAGCTTATTGGCGGTGTGGTTATCACCAATCAGGAAGATTTATTTGACCAATTGAAATTTGTCCAAAAATCCATTGGTGCTGTGCCGGGACCCTTCGATTGCTGGCTCACAATCCTGGGAATCAAAACGCTTGATCTACGGATGAAAAAACATGATTCCAATGCGCAGACTGTTGCGGAGTATTTAGAAGCTCACCCAAAAGTTTTATCAGTCACTTATCCGGGACTCCCATCCCATCCAGCCCATGAAACGGCGAAAAAACAAATGTCCGGATTCAGTGGTATGATTTCTTTTGAATTGACCGGCGGCATCCCCGCAGGTAAAATTGTGATGAATTCTGTAAAACTTGCAAAACTGGCGGAAAGCCTTGGATCGGTGGAAACCATGATCACCCATCCTGCTACCATGACTCATGCAGATGTTCCAAAAGATGAACGAGAAGCCCGAGGGCTCACAGATGGCTTGGTTAGATTATCTGTAGGAATTGAAAATCCAGATGATATTATAGCAGATTTGGAGCAGGCTTTAAATCGAGTTTAAATAATTCTAATATGTAAATTTTATTATGCATTCAAAAGAAAAAATAAATGTGCTCCGGGAGAAAATTGACTTACTTGATGAACAAATGCTGGATCTGCTGGTACAGCGATTTTCTGTTTCTAGGGATATAGGCGAAATTAAAGCGTCCGGCGGCATCAATGTTGGGGACCCAAACCGCGAACAGGAAATCATTGATCGTCTTGCTGAAAAACTGGAAGGCAAAATGGAGAGAAATGATATTGCCGCCATTTTTGGACCTATATACCACATTTCAAAAAAATTGCAAAAGAAAAAGAATTAAGTTGGTTCCCAATCATTCCTGTCCTTAATTTTTCTAGTCATGAATAACATGAATACAAAATATTTTTATAGCTGGTATTGGTTTTTTAACCGAGAAGGGGTTTCATAGTCCCAGCGATACCTGTACATGCTGACTATACTTAAACCCCGATAATTTCGGGGTTTTTTTTTACTCAAAATGGATAAAACACAACTCACATTCAACGAATTTCAGGACCTGGCTCGGGGGTGTACAACCGTCCCCGTATATAAACGAATCCTGGCAGATCTACTTACACCGGTAGCTGCATGGGTGTATTTATCTCAAAAAGCAGAATATGCTTTTTTATTAGAGTCGGTAGAAAAAGGAAATCAATATTCACGGTATTCTTATGTGGGAATCAATCCGCAGAAAATTCTTATGCATAATAATGGAAAAACTACCATTACTGAAAATGGAAAAACCATTGATATTGACACACCCTTTCTTACTTTACTCCGGGAAATTCAATCCCAATATAATATGACAAAATTGCCGGGAATTCCGTCTTTCACCGGAGGGCTGGTAGGCTACCTTGGTTACGAAACCATCGCTTGGGTAGAAGATATTCCAATCCATGATGAATCCGATTTAGATGTCCCAGATTCTGTTTTCATGCTATTTGAAGATATGATCGCTTTTGACCATTTGAAGGGATCGGCGCTGGTGATTTCCAATGTAAATGTGGATTCAGGTCATGATTTGAAAGAACAATTCGATGAAGCCCATGAAAGAGTTGATTCTATCGGAGAATCACTCCATTCAGATGTGGATTACCAAACACCGGTTCGGGTGGAACAAAGTAAAGTGTCTTCAAATTTTAATCAGGCTAAATTTGAATCGGCTGTACTAAAAGCAAAAGAACACATCGTAGATGGAGATGTTTTTCAGTTGGTCCTGAGCCAACGATTTGAGCGACAAACATCGGTAGAACCAACCACACTTTATCGAGCGCTTAGAACGATCAATCCATCGCCCTATATGTTTCATTTAAAGATTAATGATTTTGACATTATTGGCGCTTCTCCGGAATTATTGGTAAAAGTTGAAGATGGTATCGTGGAAATCCGTCCCATTGCGGGGACCCGTCATCGTGGGGGAACAGAAGCAGAAGATCAAGTATTGGCTGATGATTTGATAAATGATGAAAAAGAATGTGCCGAACATTTAATGTTATTGGATTTGGGGCGAAATGATGTAGGACGTGTATCCGAATATGGTTCCGTAACTATTCCAGAAAATATGAAGATTGAGAATTATTCCCATGTAATGCATATCGTTTCTGATGTAAAAGGGAAGTTGGCTAAAGATAAGGACCCTTTCGATGCCCTCATGAGTGGATTCCCAGCAGGGACCGTCACCGGTGCCCCGAAGATCCGGGCCATGGAAATCATTCATGAATTAGAGCAGGAGCGCAGGGATATTTATTCCGGTGCTGTTGGATTTTTCGATTTTACGGGAAATGTGAATACGTGTATCGCCATTCGAACCATGATCATGAAGGACGGAATAGTTCATTTTCAATCCGGAGCAGGAATCGTTCATGATTCAGACCCGACCAAAGAATTTGAAGAAACGGTGAATAAGGCCAAGGCCATCATGGCAGCGATTGATTTTGCAGAAAATGGGCTAGTCTCATGATTTTAGTTATCGATAACTACGATTCATTCACCTATAACCTGGTACAATACATTGGCCCTATCAATCCAAATATAAAAGTAGTGCGGAATGATCAATTTAAAGTGGATGATATCAAACAGTGGAATCCATCCCATATAGTTATTTCTCCTGGTCCCGGTCGCCCGGAAGATGCAGGACATTCAATTGATGTGATAAAAAAATATGGAGCGTCTATTCCCACTCTTGGTGTTTGCCTTGGGCACCAGGCAATCACTGTAGCATATGGTGGGACAGTAATTCATTCATCAGAAATTGTCCACGGAAAAACAGCAACCATTAAAAATATTGGGTCAACTTTATTTAATGCAGTAGGTAATTCTTTCACGGCAACCCGCTATCACTCTTTGGTTGCGGAACGAGATAGTTTACCTAAAGATTTAAAAATTACTGCCGAATTAGAAAATGGACTTATCATGGGGATCGAACATCAAATTCATACGGTTTTCGGGGTTCAGTTCCACCCTGAATCGATTGCCACAGATTATGGGATACAAATAATAAAGAATTTTTTAAAGATAAAATAATGAAACAAATATTAGAACAAATACTTGATAAACAAAATCTCAATCGAGATCAAGCATTTAATGTAATGTCCTCTATAATGTCGGGTGAATTTGATGACCCGCAAATTGCCGGTTTTCTTATGGCGCTTCGAGCAAAAGGTGAAACTGTGGATGAAATCACCGGATTCACCCAAGCAATGCGAGACATAATGGTTACTGTACCCTTAGATTTCCCCGCTATCGATATGTGCGGAACGGGTGGTGATGCATTGGGTACTTTTAATATTTCTACTACTGCTACCTTTATTGTTGCCGGTGCCGGGGTTCATGTAGCCAAACACGGAAATCGATCCATGACATCCAAATCCGGTTCGGCAGATGTGCTCCAGGCATTGGGTATTGCCATCGATAAATCAGTAGAAGAATCAACACAGGATATTGAAGAAATCGGCTTAGGATTTATGTTTGCACCGGCCTACCACCCTGCAATGAAACACGCAATTGGCGCCCGGAAAGCTTTGGCCACTAGAACAGTTTTTAATATTTTAGGCCCACTCTGTAATCCCGCAGAAGTAAAGGCGCAGGCTATGGGTATTTTCCATCCGGCTTTAACTGAAGTTCAAGCCCATGTATTAAAAGCACTCGGATCAACAGATGTAATGGTTTTTCATGGCCGTGACGGATTGGATGAAATTTCCACAACTGCCACAACCAAAATCAGTCAAATGCAAAATGGTGAGAATATAAATACTTATGAATTTGATTCAATCGAGTTAGGTTTAAATCGCGTTTCATTGGATGAACTTCAAGGTGGCGAACCTATTGAGAATGCTGAAATAATAAGATCTATTCTGAATGGCAAAAAAGGACCAAAACGAGATATTGTATTGCTCAATGCCGCTGCTGGGATCGTTGTGGGCGGACAAGCTAAAACTTTAAAAGATGGATTGGAATCAGCAAAAAATTCTGTGGATTCAGGCGTAGCGCTTAACATATTAAACCAATTGGCTGAATGAATATTTTAGAAAAAATATTAAACGTAAAACGGCAGGAAATTCAACAAATCAAAGATTTGGAATTTGGAGAAATGGTTGGCCAAAGTCGCAGCCTTAAAGAGGCCCTTTCCAAACCGGGGATTTCTGTCATTGCTGAGATAAAAATGAAATCACCAAGTGAAGGTGAAATATTTCCTAATGCTGATCCTGCTCACATTGCTAAAGGTTATGAATCGGCAGGTGCAGCGGCCATTTCTGTACTGACAGATCAATCCTTTTTTGGAGGCAGTTTGGATATTCTCAAATCTGTTCAGAATGCGGTTTCTATTCCAGTAATTCGTAAAGATTTTATTATTGATCAAAAGCAAATTTCGGAAACAATTCATTATAATGGAGATGCCTTTTTACTCATTGCCGATGCGCTGGATCAAGATTCATTGCAGCAATTAATGAATATCGGGAAAATGGAAGGATTGGAATTTCTCGTAGAATACCACGCTGAAAAACATGCTGAATTTATTTTTGCATTGAATCCAGAAATTGTAGGAATCAACTGTCGAAATCTCAAAACAATGTCAACTGACATTACGTATTTTGAAAAAATGATTTCATCTTTACCATCAAATTCTGTGAAAGTTGCAGAAAGTGGAATTCAGACTTCTGATGATTTAGAATATGTTTCTGATTTAGGTTACGATGCAGCACTCATTGGCACATCGCTCATGAAAACAGGCAATCCGGAAAAAGCTTTGGAAACATTGCTTGGAGAACTCTCATGATTCCAACCAAAATTTGCGGTATTACCAATTTAGTCGATGCAAAAGTAGCAGTAGAAAATGGCGCATCTGCAATTGGATTTATTTTTTATGAAAAGAGCCCAAGAGCCATTTCTATTGAAAATGCAAAATCAATATCGAAACAACTATCCTACTCTGTTGTTCTTGTGGGTGTGTTTGTGAATCAAAATAAAGATTTTATTGATAAAATAATTTCAGAAGTTCAATTAAATATGATTCAACTTCACGGTGATGAATCATCAAATTTTTGCAATCAATTTGATGTGCCTGTTTTAAAAGCGGTACGCATAAAAAATGAAGCCAGTTTATCTGTCATGGACCAATATAATGTGGCTGGGTTTTTGTTGGATACTTTTTCCAATAAACAATATGGTGGAACAGGAGAAACATTCGATTGGTCATTAATAAATGATCAAATAGACACCCCCATTATTCTTTCCGGTGGGCTCAACCCAGATAATATTTTAGATGCGATTGATTCTGTAAATCCAGCAGCGATTGATGTAAATAGTGGTGTTGAATTATCACCTGGAAAGAAAGAACACCAAAAAATTAATTTACTTTTTGAAAATTTAAAAAATACAAACACGTCAGGATTCCATTTTGGATAAACAATTTAAAGATTACAATCTCCCCGATGAACGAGGGCACTTTGAAAAGTTCGGGGGCAAGTTTGTACCGGAAACACTCATCCCTGCTTTAGAAGAACTTGAAAATTATTACAAAGTCGCAAAAAATGATGAATTATTTCAAGATGAATTAAATGGCCTATTGAATAATTATTCCGGACGTGAAACACCTCTTTATTTTGCTACACAACTATCAGAAGAATTGGGATACAACGTGTGGCTCAAGCGGGAAGATTTGAACCATACCGGTGCTCATAAAATCAACAATGCACTTGGTCAAATTTTGTTAGCGAGACGTATGGGGAAAAAGCGAATAATTGCGGAAACTGGCGCAGGTCAGCATGGCGTTGCCACAGCAACTGTCGCCGCATTGTTTGGATTAGAGTGTATTGTTTATATGGGAGAAGAAGATATTCGTCGGCAAAAACTCAATGTATTTCGTATGAATTTATTGGGCGCTGAAGTTCGTCCCGTTTCGTCTGGAAGCATGACATTGAAAGATGCCACCAACGAGGCAATTCGAGATTGGGTTACGAATGTTGAATCCACATATTATTTAATCGGCTCAACAGTAGGCCCCCATCCTTATCCCATGTTGGTTCGGGATTTTCAATCCATCATCGGTAAGGAAGCAAAAGTACAATTTGTGAAACAATCGGGAAAAGTATTACCAAATCGGCTGGTGGCTTGCATCGGCGGTGGCTCAAACGCCATGGGCTTATTTTATCCCTTTATCAAAGATGATATAAAAATTGTAGGTGTAGAAGCTGCTGGAAAAGGATTGGAAAGTGCCGAGCATGCAGCCACTTTATCAAAAGGAGATTTTGGTGTGCT
>CAXCBH010000038.1:0-10086 GCA_963980675.1 uncultured bacterium
CCGCAGATATTTTCTTTCCTGAATAAGCCTGTCCCCAACCTGGTGCAGCCAGGCTCCTTATAGCAGCACCTCTGGGTGTTTTTTGATAATTAATTTCTTCGGGATCTGAAAACAAGATTGATTTTCTATTATTTTCCCAGTTTTTTTCTACCTGACCCACTGTATTTCCAACCCACATGTTTAATTCATTAATCTGACCGTTTAAATATTGTTTAAGGTCAATTTTCCTTCTATGAATCAAACCACCAGAGCGGGTATTAAATAATAAACCATTTAGAATAAATCGATCATTGATGTGTTCAATACGATTGAATAAAATATAATTAACCTGATATTTTTCTCCTAATTCTTTGATGGTAACCATGTGGCTGGCAGCAGGATTCTCATGGTTGTCCATATCTTCGAATAGAATTTGAAATGTTGAATCAAACTCAAATGTCGAATTAGAAAAATTTTCAATAAGTGAAGAATCAGCATTGGGCAAAAATTTATCAAAATGATTCAAAACTAAAAAAGTTGGCTCAAGATTGGTGCTATAAAGAGATCCCAAAAAAAGGAATAAGAAATATTTTGGTAGTTTTTTCAATTCTATTTTTCAGAAATGAGTTTCTTTAAATAATAATTAAATTTTTTCGGTTCATCAACATGGATCGTTTGTTCATCGATAATCTCATTTAATTTAAATACCCTCAGAAAATGATCACCGGCTTCAAGATCTAGACGGATAAATGGATCATCCCACAAATGTTCACCATTCAACTCAAATACCAATCCTTTCTCCTGGGTTTTGAATTTAACTTGATAAATCGGGTTCATAAAAAAATCAAGATGGACCGCTTGGGAAGGATTTACCAAAATATCGTATGTGATGGGCGCAAACCCACTTTTTGCAATCTCAAACTTATGGATACCTGGAGTGATCCTATCATTTATGATAGGAGATTTCCCAATATTTATTCCGTCCAACATAATATTAACTTTTTTTGGAATTGTTTTTACAGATAATTTGACCTGACCAAACAAATTGACCAATAGCAATAAGCTTCCTAAAAACCATTTATAATTTCGAACCATCTCCACTCTATTTTTTAAATACGTTATTTAAATCAAGGAGAATTACATCCGCCCTATTGACCCACCCATCTAATTGTACCATTTTCTCGCTGTCTACTTTAATCTCAATCGATCCGTAATATTCTCCTGGCGTAACCCGAGTAACTGAAACAGCTTCTCCTGCTCCAAGGAGAAAAAGTGTTTCAGAACCAATATCAGGTTGTTCCCTAAAATGGACTCTCTCTCTATTTGTCAGGTAGATTGGATCTTCCATGGCTTTATTGGGACCCATGCCAATATTATATCTCATCGTTAATGATTGAGAAAAATCCAACTTTTGCTTGAAAGGTTTAAAGATCATATTATTGCCGGCAACCAATCGAAGATGTTGGGCATATTTGTATTCTCCCGGTACGGATAATTGATAAAATCCCGAATCATTGGTTGTGGTTTCTTTAATAACATTATCAAAATTTTGGATGGAGACATCCACGCCACCTAAAGGAGCTTCATTTTTATTCAGGAATACCTTTCCATTGACAATCAATTGTCCCATTTGAATTGATTTGGGTGGTAATGCGATCCTACCGAATCGAATACCTTTAAATCGAATAGTGACTGGTCGAAAATTTTTATCCTGTGGTATAATCTTGATGATATTGGATTTATTATGAATATCTAGAACGCCTTGAGGAAGGTAAACAAAAAATACCCTTGGGGCTTCTTGGAGAATTGATATAATTGGATTAGCTGTGTCCCCGTGAGCATACACTTCAAAAGAAATAATTTCTGGAACGACACCAATATAATTCAACGGTAATTTGACTTCAATTTCTCCATATTCATAGGTGACAGAAATTAAGGGTTGTCGATTATTGTAGATAACGTCTGGATACAGCGGTCCCTTGAGCAAAGAACAGCCCGACATGAACATAATCAGGGTAAGAATCCCCCCAATATGTAAGAAACAATTAAATGTTCGTTTCAGCATATCCTGTAATTTAAATCAGTATTTTGAATTTGTTAGTCCAGCAGTTCAAAAAGATTTGACAGCACATTTTCTCCATGACTCCGAAGTCCGTTGTGCTCAAATTCATCTGTTTCCCAAAGCTTAATTCCCTTTATAGATTCAGCTGAGTCTAAAGAATAGCCCTTATCAACATACATGTCATTAGTATAAACAGCCGCCACAATAGGAACATCTATATTGGATAAAGCAGTTGAATCATAAAGTGAAGGCCAATCATTTTTTTCTGCCAAAAGTTGGGTTGCCTCTTTAAAAGGCGCAAGTGTTTGAAATTGGTCCATCATCCATGGATAAAGCATTTCACCAGTAAATAAAAATGGATCACGAGAGTTTGGATTAAATTCTGGAAATTCACTACGTATTCTTTCAGCAGACCAATTTGTTGAAAACTGTTGCGCATAGCAAGCTTCATGCAAAATAGTGAAAAATGGATTTGTATCGAAACTTTGGTATCCCATAAGCCCTTTTAAAAATGAATAGGATAATTGTTTATTGGAAATGGCATTTTCAAAAAGATAATTCAGATTAGCATATCCGTCATGAAACCCCAGTTGAAGTCCTAATAGTTGAAATCGTTCAATCGTTAATTTATCTCCATTGGGAAGTTCTGGACTTGTTTTTTGAATTATGTCAGCGATCCGGCATGCTCTGTCTTGGGCATTAGGGAAAATGTTGAAAAAATTCAGATTCTTTTGTTTTACCCTGGTATAGGTCCGTCTGTAAATATCATCCGGGTGAGCTATAAGTGGTGGAATTCCACCGGTGATCAAGGCTTCCTTTAGCCCGTTAGCATGAAATGAAAGATAATTCAATGCACAGAATCCACCAAAACTTTGTCCCAAAATTGACCATGGTTTATCACCTATCATTTTATTGCGGATAAATTCAGCATCCTTTACAATATTGTCAGCCCGGAAATGCTGTATATATTCTGCTTGTTTTTTTGGACCCCAATCCCCAATCGTATGAAAATTAGCAGGAGTACTACGGCCTGTTCCCCGTTGATCCAACAATAGAATATCATATCGATTTAAAGCTTTTTTGATCCAACCGGATTTTGTAATGGGCCGAGGTGATTCAAAACCAGGACCACCCTGAAGATAAAGAAGATAAGGCCTTCTTTTCGAAGGATCCGCTCTAATCTCTCTCACAAAAATGGATATTTGACCTGATTCTGGATGGTTGTAATCCAAAGGGACATCAAATGTATGTTCAAAAATGAACAAATTATCATAAAAATATTTTGATAAAATCATTTTTTAAATAAATGAACGTTACTCTCTATTCATCAGACTGACTCTTTTAGCGCCAAAGTTCATTTGTAAAAATACAAGAGTAAATAAAAAGATGGAACCATTCAATGTATTGATGCATTACAAATCTTACAGGTCCTCGGAATTTTATCCCAAGACAACCTTACCCCTTCTTATCCTCCTTGTCATTCCGGGGACTTGTATTTTTCATCCAGTCCTGTTTATCATCATCAAGTCCCATTAAATTTTGACCCTTTTTACTATGGCAGAACAGGAACAAATTCTACTACAAGGTCTCAAAAGTTCAGACAAGACTGCTTTTCATCAGCTTTTTTCTGATTTTCATGATACACTATTTCGATTCGTCGCCTACAGAGTTCAGGATGGAGATCTCGCCGAAGACATTACCCAGGAAACTTTTCTACGTGTTTGGCGTAACCGTGAATCCATTCGACCTGAAAAATCTTTTTTTTCACTGATTGCCCGCATTAGTACCAATCTTTGTTATGATCATTTTCGCCACATGGAGGTTAGGCATCGTCATGAGGATTTTCTCCCTGAATTTGGGAAATCCCATTTTGATGATCCTGAAGCAGTAAATCAGGCAGCCATATTGCAAGAAGAAATTCAAAGAGTGGTGAATGATAAATTGCCGGATAAATGTAGGAATATTTTCATTCTGAGCCGTATAGAAGGTAAATCGAATCCTGAAATTGCCGAATTGTTGGACTTAAGTGTGAGAACTGTAGAAAATCAAATCTACCGAGCACTTAAAGTATTAAAGAAAAATTTAAAGAATTACTTATGAGTATTTTTAAGGAATTCGACGTTATTTTGGTGTACCGGAGATAAGATACGGTTCTTAGAATCCGGAGAGAAATAGAAATGAAAAAACTAGACGATATACAAAAATTGATTTGGGAGCGTAGCGCTCAAGTTGAATTGCCATCGCCGCCTGATAAAGAAGCTGTTTGGATGCGACTTTCTCAGCACATGGATATTTCTGATATGGATATAGACATGAATCAAGACCAACAACGCATCGCTCCTCCGGGACAGAAATTTTTATCAAAGTTTAAACCACGCATGACCTATTCTATTGCTTTGGGACTTGCATTGGTCTTTGCATTGCCGATTGCATATGATTCACTCACGACAGAAACCCTTGTGACTCAAACAACTGATTTCCGAACCCTTCAATTGCCTGATGGATCAACCATCACGCTGAATGCGGAAAGCCAGATAAAATATAAAAAAGATTTTAATACAGATCATCGCTCACTCACCCTTTCCGGTGAAGCTTATTTTGATGTTCAAAAAGGGAATACACCTTTTACCATAAATACGAATCACGGACAGGTGACTGTCCTAGGAACATCTTTTAATGTTCGTGCAAGAGAAGATGGTTTTGAAGTCGGTGTAAATGAAGGAATTGTAAAAGTCTCCAACGATGCAAAATCTGTTATTCTCCAGAAAGGACAAATGATTGATGTTGATTCTCCTATATTTGACGAAAAGAATCTTCAAAACGTATCCTACGGCAATTATCCAGACTGGATGCATGAAAAACTTGTTTGCGAACAAACGCCCTTATCAGAAGTTTGTGACGAAATTGAACGTACCTTTGGCGTCTCATTTAAGTTTGCCAACCCATCCCTTTCTGATATCACAGTCACCGGCGTTATTGATGCGCAGGATTTAAATACAGTGTTGAGCACTATTTCATTATTGACTCAACATGAGTTTAAATTCGATGGTGATACGTGCACGATCTTATAAGCTAACCCACCTATTTAAATTTTTATTAGCCGGGCTCATATATTTGAGTTCAGCTTTTGCTGTTATAAAAACAGATTCAATTTCTTTCCAGTTTCACAACACGCCACTCAAAAACGCACTTAAGCAACTGATTGATGATCATGGGGTTTCCATTGTATTCCCTGATGATATTGTAAATACGCCCATCTCCGCACAATGTAAATCCTGCACTCAGGAAGAAGCAGTTGTTGCAGTTCTTTCCACTTCGAATCTGGTCTGGAAGCAAACGGGAAATCAATTCACTGTTTTTAATCCAGTCACCCCTTTTCGTTTCGCCGTTTCCGGCCGGGCCATGGACAAAGAGACGGGTGAACCTATTCCATTTGCCAATGTATTTATTCCTGAATTAATGATCGGCGATATTTCCCGAAACGATGGTTCTTTTTCTATTCTTAATATTTCTACCCGGGTTTGCACCCTAACCATTTCTTACATTGGGTATGAAACTAAAAAAACATATCTCCTTTTCCCAAAAGATGAAAATATTTTCCAAGAAATTTTTATTTCACCGAAAGTACTCACCACTGCAGCTGTTTCAATTATGGGAACAGCCCGGGAATTCATGGATCGGTCAAATTCACCGGGGCAAATCTCTTTTTCACCACGTCACATTTCGACTTTGCCTAACCTAGGGGAAGTTGACATTTTTCGGTCACTTCAACTGCTTCCCGGAATTCAATTGGGTTTGGGAGGTACATCCGGATTAAATATTCGCGGTGGTACACCGGACCAAAACCTGGTTTTGCTAGATGGGATGCCACTGTATCAAACCGATCATTTGTTTGGATTTGTGAGTGGTATGAATGCCAATGCTATCAAGGATGTGCAGGTTTATAAGGGTGGATTTCCTGCGAAATATGGTGGCAGAATTTCAAGTGTGATCGAACTGACAAGCCGGAATGGGAACAGCCTAAAACATCATGGCTCAATTTATGGAAACTTGATGAGCCAGGGTATATCCGGAGAGATACCCGTCCTTTCAAGGGGAAGTTGGCTCTTTAACTTCAGGAGTTCTACCACATCAACTTTTCAGACAGAACTTTATGAATCAATTCAAGCATATGTTACTGGAGATGATAATTTTAATCTCATTGGTGAAAGCGCAGATATTGAAAAACAGCAAAGGTTGGAATATTCCCCTCAATTTTCTTATTATGATTTTACCAATCGATTCTCATTCATGGTGACACCCAATCATCGATTTACTTTGACAAGTACAACGGGGATGGATTCAATTCGTGAAAGCAGGGAATTTTTTGGATTTTCTACTATTCTTGGTAATGACTCGTCTTATACACAAGGAAGTACCGAATGGAAAAATAGTGGGACAACCTTAAATGTCTCTTCCAAATGGAACCACGAATCTGACACTCAAATCACCCTATCAAATTATGATTATTCCAGTTCATATGATTCAAAAGACTCTGCCGATGTAAACAATGTCCGTATGATGATTGGTTCTGTACACGAAGAAAATACATTACAGGACAGATCTATAAAATTCCACCATCGATACGTGGGATTCAAAAACCACAAAATCGAGTCAGGTATTGATGAAACATTTTATGATATTATGTTTTATAATCACAAAATGGATGGATCGATTTCTAATGAATCATCCATAGAACAAAATGGGTTTTTACATTCTTTTTATATTCAAGATCTATGGGTCCCGTCCCCCCGGTGGGTTATTCAATCTGGGCTAAGAGTATCTTATTTTTCAGAACGAGTGGGATTTTATACGTCTCCGCGCCTATCAGTAATCAATAAAATATCTCCCAACATCACAGCAGAATCATTCATTGGAAAACATTACCAATTTGTTCACCGTCTTTCCGGATATAATACCACCCGCGGTACCCAGGGAATGTGGATCCTTTCCTCTGAAGATATTCCAAATATTTCTTCTTTAAATACTCATTTTGGTTTGAATTGTGATTTTTCCGATTACACCATAACCGGTGAATTTTACTACCGCGCCATGGACGACTTGGTCCAATTCAAAGAATCTTCTATCCCAGTTACGGCTCTTAGAAACGACCGAGGTGAAGAAGAATCCCTCATGCACATAGGAAGTGGAAAAACGAATGGTATTGAAATTATATTAAGAAAAAGAAAAGGGCCCATCACTGGCTGGTTATCCTATCAGCGAAATAAAACACAATATACTTTTCCTAACTTGAATCAGGGTAAACCTTTTTTTAGTGACCATGATAAAACCCAAGAATTCAAATCTGTATTCATGACCAATATTGGTTCTTGGGAATTGACTGCTAATTGGGTTTTTGCATCAGGACATGTTTATACAGACTCTGAAAATGTCGATGTTGAAAATCTACAAATTATCATTTCCTCGCACAGAAATGAATCAAGGCTTCCTCCCATTCATCATCTGGATGTGAGCCTTTCAAAAACATGGGGAGTCTCCATTGCTAAAATTCATACTGGACTTTCAATCTATAATTTATATGACCGGGATAATATCAGCCACAAAAGGTACAATCCATACAAATCCGAGCTCACTATGACAGATGTTGCTATGTTTGGAATCACCCCAACAATATTTTTAAAGATCAGTTTTTAACTGGATTATTTCTTATAAAATAATATTTTCTTACTTTATAAATGTAATTTTCTGAGTTATTACTTCTTCTCCATATTTAAATCGAATAAAATAAACACCTGATGAAATATTTTTGGGATGCCATTGGATATTGTGTTTGCCCGGTTTGATTGTTTCATTTATCAACGTTTCCACACGTTGTCCTTTGATGTTGAATACATGTAAAGATAATGCATTTATCGTCCCTGCTAAGGTATTTGGGATATCAAACGAAATGGTTGTTGTGGGGTTAAACGGATTCGGATAAGCTGGGTAAAGATGAATTTTTTCTGGTATGATAGATTTTAAATCTGAAGATAAATTATTATAAGTGCTGTTCTGAGCGCCTGGGGTACCATTATCTGTTGATGCAGCCCAGGATTCATATAGCAAATTATCCAAGGTAGGATTGATTAATTCCAGAGTAGGACCATTTCCATCCGGTTCTACGGGCCATGGATCTCCATCATCATATTTGACAGAGTCGATTAATACGCCAGCATTATCAAAGATTCTCACCTGGTCACCGCCTCCGCTTAAACTGAAATCAAAGGGGCCTATGACATTATTAATATCCGGGTAGCTGGAGCTGAATAAATCCATATCTTTGGCAAGGACCAAATAGTTATTGGGCTGAATAACCGTCTCATCAGGAATAGTATACCCATGGCTATTGTCATCATCTTTTAATATCCAGTCTGAAATATCTATTTCTGTCTCCCCTGGATTGATCAGTTCTACCCAATCATCCGAGTTATAATCATCACTGGAATTATAATTTATTTCATTAATTACTATATTGCCTGGAAGGAGTTCTGTAGGTTCAAAAATTGCAGTTAATATAAAAGGGTTCGTGATGCTCATGGTTAATGATGATGATGAATCTGGAAATTCTGACCAACCTGAAAAAATAAATCCATTGTTTGGAACAGCAGTTGCGCTGATAGGAATATCAGGGAAATAGTATCCGGACCACCCATCTTCATTGATAATCAATGAGTTCAATTGAATGGAACCGCTTCCTTCTGGTACAATATGTAAGTTGACCAACCCAATATTTGGTAGGGAAAATTGATTTCGAATATGATTTCTCGCATATGATTGCCGGTAGCTACTGAAATCTTGAATAACACTGATATTGTCTTCAAAATTCAATGCTGAACCTTCACCCCAACAACATCCTCCACCCCATTGAATATTCCATCGTTCCTGATGCACAGGTAATAAATTGATTATGTTATTGGTTATTGAATCCAAGTGATTTAAAAGATTGTCAGATTTAAAAATTGTATTTAAGAGGTCACAATAAGTATTAATAAATACATATTTAAAATTATCATTCTCCATCAGTTTCCTAAACATATAGGTACTCCAGGGTGGGTTTGGCCAGTCTGGTCCATTTGGTTCCAAAGCAAAATCGAGAGTATTAATGGTGAAAGCCCACGGATCCCATATTCCAAATCCAAAATCAGTATCATAAAGAATCCATCGCCACTTACCACCAATCCTATGGTCCCGCCAATATTTAATGTTATTCCCCGGCCAGTCACGATTATCAATAAAAATTTGAAATGCTTGGTACTTCATATAGGATTCAATATCGATCCAATTTTCCAAGGCATTCTGAACAAGTGGGGCATTCATGTCATTGTTTGAAATATAATCTAAAAGATTCATGTAATCTGTGTCCGTTCCATGAACTATATATGTTTCTTGCCCTGGTTCTGACCCAAGAAGGTCAATATTTTCTGTATTTACAGAATTATGGGATGCTAAAAAATGCTCGCTTATTTTTTCACGAATATTTTGGATGCCCCAGTATTCCCCATTAAGATATATTACCGCAGGACGGTATTCTTGATGCTCTATCCCCAAGCCTTTAGTTAAGCTAGTTATAAATCCGTCCCGAAGCATTGTATGCGTCCAATCATTACCCGAGTTTCGTAGAACAAATGATTCATAAGAATGAGCAATATGATCTGGGAAAAAATTATAATTAAACTCGCTTGGGCCTAAATAATTACGCGAATAAATAGATAGTGACTTTTGAGGAAAACCACGGCTCCAACCACCAAAAATCTTTACGCCTGCATTTGCAGAATAACTACTGCCATCTTGTTCCATTATTTCAAAATGTAAAGGGCGCTCCCAATCTTCCCAGAAATTTGCACCAAAGTGCGGAAAATCTGGACTGGCACTAGACCCCATAGCATAAATCCCGGAATCTTCACCAAAAAAATTGGTAGGATCTGTTGACAGAAAAATAATTGGCACTCCAATCGGTTCGTCTTCACCAAAAATATATGTTTTGGATTCCGTTTCTGATGGCAGCC